>CAXUCS010000306.1:0-251 GCA_964249365.1 uncultured Caulobacteraceae bacterium
CGCATAGCCTGCGACGACGCCGACCAGGCCGCGGGCGTGGCGCTGGGCGCGGCGGTCGCAGCCGACTGGTGGAAGGCCTTCCGCTCGCCCGCGCTGGACGGACTGATGCGCCGGGCGCTCCGCGACAGCCCCACGCTCCGCGCCGCGGACGCCGCGCTCCTGCAGGCGCGCGAGGAGGTCGCCATCGCCCACGGCCAGCAACTTCCCCAGGCCGACCTCGCCGCCAGCCTGGAGCGCCAGCGGCTGAACTT
>CAXUCS010000306.1:261-3801 GCA_964249365.1 uncultured Caulobacteraceae bacterium
CCACGCTCGGCTTCGACGCTGCGCAGTTCCCGGGCTTCAACGGCAACCCCGAGATCAGCCTCTATTCGGTGGGGCCGAGCGTCTCCTATGCGCTCGACCTCTGGGGCGAGCAGCGCCGCCATGCGGAGGACGCCCGCGCCCGGGCGGAGGCCGAGCTCCACCAGCTCGACGCCGCCTATCTGACCCTGACCGGCCAGGTCGCCACGCAGGCGGCGCTCGTGGCGGCGCTCCACGCCGAGATCAGCGAGGTCGACGCCATGGAGGCGGCGGACGGGCGCGACATCGCGCTGGTCCAGACCGCCCGGCGCGTGGGCGGGGTGGCGGAAGAGGCGCGGGTGAACGCGCAGGCTCAGAGCGAGGCGGACGCCGCGCTTCGCCCCGCGCTGGAGCAGCGCCTGGCGGAGGCCCGCCACCGGCTGGCGCTCCTGGTCGGCCAGGCGCCGGGCGGCTACCAGCCGCCGGACTTCACCCTGGCGGACCTGCCGCTGCCGGCCGCCATCCCCGTCAGCCTGCCGGCCGCCCTGGTCTCCACACGGCCGGACATCCTGGAAGCGGAGGCGCAGGCGCATGCCGCAACCGCCGAGGTCGGGGTGCAGACCGCGCGGCTGTACCCCAACGTCAACCTCACCGCCGCCCTGACCCAGAGCGCGCTGATCCCGGGGAGCTTCTTCAGCTACGGCTCCACCGCCTATACGCTGGGAGCCGGGCTGAGCCAGCCGCTGTACCACGGCGGCCAGCTCAAGGCGGCCCGGCGGGAGGCGATGGCGGCGGCCCGGGCGCGTGAGGCCGACTACCAGGAGGTGGTGCTGCGCGCCTTTGCGGAGGTGGCGGACCTTCTCTCCGCCCTCGCCCATGACGTGCGCCAGATCGACGCGGAGACCCGCGCGCTGCAGTCGGCAGGGGCGACGCTGCGGCTGGACCAGCTGGCCTACCAGGCCGGCGGCCAGGGCCTCCTGCCCGTGGTGGACGCCGAGCGGCAGGTGGGGCTGGCGCGCTACCGACTCCTCCAGGCGCAGGCGCAGCGCTACCTGGACGCCATCCAGCTGTTCGTCGCCACCGGGCGGGGCTGGAGCGGCGACACGCCACCCGCCACCGGCTGAGAGCCGCTCGCAAGAAGGCGCTGGAACGGCTTATAAGGGCGTCATGGCACCGGACCGCCCCGCCGCCGACAGCGCCTTCCTGCCCCCCGCCGATGCGCGGGCGACGCGGCGAGTGGCGCTGCTGTCGGTCGCCGCCGCCATCTTCCTCTCGCTCCTGAAGCTCGGCGGCTGGTTCGTCAGCGGCTCGGTCGGCCTGCTGGCCTCGCTGGCCGACTCCGGTCTCGACCTGGTGGCGGCGCTCGGCACGCTGACGGCGCTGCGCCTGGCGGCGCTCCCGCCGGACGCGGACCATCGCTACGGCCACGGCAAGGCGGAAGCCTTCGCCAGCCTGGTCCAGGGCGTGCTGGTGTTCGCCTCCGCGGTCCTGATCGGGCTGGAGGCGGTCCGACGCGTACTCCATCCGGCGCCGCTGCGGCTGGAGTTCGCCGCGCTGGCGGTGGCGGCGGTCTCGACGGGGTTGGCCGCCGCCCTGGTCTACGCACAGGGCCGGGTGCTGAAGCGCGTGCGCTCCGTCGCGATCGAAGGCGATCGCACCCACTACGCCGCCGACGTGGCGGCCAGCATCGTGGCCTTCGCCGGCGTAGGCCTGGCCGCCCTCCTGCACCGCGCGCAGATGGATGCTCTGGCGGGCCTCGCCATCTCGGCCTGGCTGGTCCGCGGCGCCTGCCGGCTCGTGGCCATGGCGCTCACCACCCTGATGGACCGCGAACTGGAGGAGGACGAGCGGCGGACCATCACCGAGCTGATCCTGAGCGACCCGCAGGTGTTCGGCGTCCAGGACCTGCGCACCCGCTCCTCCGGCCCGATCGTGCACATCCAGGCCCATGTGGCGCTCGACCCGCACCACACGGTGGAGGCCGCCCACCACATCCTGGTGAAGGCGGAGGAGCGCATCCTCGCCCGCTTCGCCGCCGCCGACATCATGCTCCAGCCCGATCCCGACGGACGCGCCGAGCCCCACGCCGGGGCCTTCGCCCAGGCGGTGCGGGAAGGCCCCGCGGCCGGCGACCAGGTGACGCGGCCGGCCGCCGGCCTTAAGGAAGGCGTATGACGCGCCGCCCGCCGCCGTACCTTCTCGGCCTCGTGCTCCTCTCCGCACTGGCCGGGTGCGTCCACGGCGCGCCGCACCGCTACTTCCAGCCCACCGCCGCCCAGATCGGTCCGAACCCGAACAGCTATGGCGAGGTCGTGATCCCGCGCCACGGCCTGGTGGCCGTACAGGGGGACGACTTCGCCTACGGCCTGGCGCGGGGCCGCTCGCGCTACCGCATCAACGGGGCGGACGAGGGCCAGGCGCGGATCACCCTCAGCGAGACGCTGCGGCACGTCCTGAAGGGCGTACGGGTCGAGAACCGCGGCTTCCCCGGCGACACCGTCGCCTCCAGCGCGCTCCGCTGGGCCGATGCGGCGCCGGCGGACCTGACGATCCTCAGCTTCAGCTACGGCGATGCGGCCGCCCACACCGACATGGACGAGTTCCGCCGCGAGGTGGCCGCCGTGGTGCGGGCGGACCGGGCGCGCGGCGGCGCCGTGTTCGCGATCCTGCCGCCCCCGTCCTCAGACCTCCTGCGCAACCGGGAGGAGGGCGACTACCGCGACAACTTCCGCAACGTCGCACGGGACGAGGGCGCGGTGGTGTTCGACGCCTACGACGCCCAGCAGCGCCTGCGGATGGCGCGCGTGGAGACCACCGCCCAGCCGGCGGCCATCTACCAGGGCGCCGCGGCCGACATGGCGGCCTACGTCAAGGTGGTGGACGCGCCCCCGCCGCAGGCCGGACAGGCCGGGTCGGCCGACAGCCGCACCGTGCGCGTCTCCCCCGCCAGCGCGTCGTAGATCAGGAGGCGACCCGCCAACGGGTCGCCGGCGCCGGCCAGCCACTTGACCGCCTCCAGCGCCATCATGGAACCGATAAGCCCGGCCAGCGGCCCGGCGACGCCCACCCGCGCGCAGGTCTCCGCATCGGGAGGGACCTCGGGCACGAGGCAGCGGTAGCAGGGCGCCCGTTCGGCGAGCGGCCGGCCCCGCGTCAGCCCGGCGGCGAAGAGGCCCACCTGCCCCGTCCAGCGTTCGATCGCCCCCGACAGCAGCGGCAGGCCGGCCAGAAGGCAGGCCGCGTTCACGGCCAGTCGCGTGGCGAAGTCGTCCGTCCCGTCCAGCACGAGGTCGCAGCCCGCCACCAGGGCGGCCGCGTTCCCTCCATCCAGCATGACGGGATGAGGCTCGAGCGTGATCTGCGGGTTCAGCGCCGCGAGCCGCTCGGCCGCCGCCTCCACCTTGGGACGACCGATGTCGGCGGTGGCGTAGAGGGTCTGGCGCTGGAGGTTGGACAGGCTGACGTGGTCGCCGTCGGCCAGCACCAGCGTCCCAACCCCCGCCGCCGCCAGCGCCGGGGCCGCGCAACGGCGAGTTCGACACGGTGAACACCAACGTCATCGCC
>CAXUCS010000307.1:0-3794 GCA_964249365.1 uncultured Caulobacteraceae bacterium
CGACGCCCGGCTGGCCGACCGGACCCCGCGCGGATGGCGCTACGCCGAGGCGCCGGACGACCTCGCGCTCGTCCTCGCCGGGCTGAACGCGCTCGATGCGGCGGCGGAGGGTGCGTTCGCGCACCTGGCTCCGGCCAGGCAGGACGACATCCTGCGCGGCGCCCAGGGCGGCGAGGGCGCGTTCGGCGAACCGCGGCTCAGGCGCTGGTTCGAGGAGGTGCTGAACGCGCTGGTCGAGCTCTACTACGCCCACCCGCTGGTCCAGGTCGCGATCGGCTACGACGGCATGGCCGATGTCGGCCGAAGCGCCGTGGGGATCGAAGCGGTCGCGGCGGAAGGTGCAAGCCTTGACGCCTGAACGGCCCTCCCGCCGCGCGGGCGAGCGCGAGCCTGTCGACGCCGTGGTGATCGGCACCGGCGCCGGGGGTGCGCCGATCCTCATGCGTCTGGCCCGCGCCGGCCTTAAAGTGGTCGCACTGGAGGCCGGCCGGCGCTGGTCGCCGGCGGAGGACTTCGCCTCCGACGAAGCTGAACAGGACAAGCTGTTCTGGACCGACGAACGGCTGTCCGCCGGCGAGGACCCCCTGCCCTTCGCCCGCAACAACTCCGGCGTCGGCGTCGGGGGTTCCACCCTGCACTGGACAGCCTATGCGGTGCGGCCCCAGCCCGACGACCTGCGGCTCCGCACCGAGTTCGGCGTCGGGCGCGACTGGCCGATCCCCTACGAAGCACTCTCGCCCTACCTCGACGAGTCGGAGCGCTGGCTGGGCGTCAGCGGGTCGAGCCCCTACCCCTGGGGGCCGCCGCGGCCGGCCTATCCGCACCCGCCGCTCCCCTTGAACGGGGCGGCGGAGCTGATGCAGGCCGCCTGCGGGACGCTGGGGCTGCGCACCGCGCCCGGGCCGAACGCGGCGCCCTCACGCGCCTATGAGCTGGAAGGGCTGCACCGGCCGGCCTGCACGAGCCGGGGCTTCTGTCAGGCCGGGTGCAGCGTGGGGGCAAAGTCCTCCACCGACGTGATCTTCATGCCGCTGGCGGAGCGGGCAGGCGCGGAGGTGCGGGAACGATGCTTCGCCACCGGCTTCGAGCGCGACGGCGAGGGGCGCATCACCGCCGTGCTGTACCGCGACGCGGACGGGCGGGACACGCGCCAGCGCTGCGGCGCCGTCTTCCTCTGCGCCGGAGGGGTGGAGAGCCCGCGGCTCCTGCTCATGAGCGGCCTCGCCAACAGCTCCGGCCAGGTCGGGCGCAACTTCATGGCCCACACGGCGCTGCAGATCTGGGGAGACGCCGAGGCGCTGGTGAAGCCCACCCGCGGCATCCCCGGCGGGCTGATCAGCGAGGATATGCACCGGCCAAGGGATGCGGACTTCGCCGGCGGCTACCTGCTGCAGAGCCTGGGCGTCATGCCCGTCACCTACGCCAGCCAGCTCGCCCGCGGCGTCGGCCTCTGGGGAGAGGCGCTGACGCGGCAGATGCGCCGCTTCAACCACGTGGTCGGCCTCAACATCTGCGGCGACTGCCTGCCCTACGAGGACAACCGGCTGACGCTCAGCGGCGAGCGCGACGCACGGGGGCTGCCCAAGCCCCATGTGGCCTTCTCCAACGGCGCCAACGAGAAGGCGATGACCGCCCATGGCGACCGGCTGATGAGCGCGATCCTAGAAGCCGCGGGCGTCGGCGGCCTCAAGCGCGTCTTCCGCAACGCCCACACGCTGGGCGCCTGCCGCATGGGCGCGGACGGCGACGACGCGGTGGTGGACGCCGACTGCCGCAGCTTCGACGTTTCCAACCTCTATGTCTGCGACAACTCGGTCTATCCGAGCGCGCTGTCGGTCAACCCCTGCGTGACCCAGATCGCGCTCAGCCTGCGCACGGCCGACCGCTTCCTCGCCGGACGCTGAACCGGATCGAGCCATGGCCGAAAGCTTCCTCCACATCATCCAGCGCGTGCGTGGCGACGGCGAGGACGCGGGCGACGAGTTTGGCGGCGGGGCCGGCCAGGACGGCAGCGGCCTGCCGACCGGGCGGATCGGCGAAAGCTTCATGTTCGCCACGGGGATCGAGTGTTCCAACCCCACCATCGATCAGGGGCGCATCCGCCGCGACCAGCTCGCCGAGACCGGGCACTACGACCATTTCCGCGACGACCTTAGACTGGTCCACGACCTCGGCCTCAGGGTGCTGCGCTACGGCCTGCCGATCCACAAGGTGTGGCTCGGACAAGGGCGCTACGACTGGTCCTTCGCCGACGAGGTCATGGCCGAGCTGCGGCGGCTGAAGATCACGCCGATCCTGGACCTGCTGCATTTCGGCCTGCCCCGCTGGATCGGCGATTTCCAGAACCCGGAGCTGCCCGTCCTCTTTCGCGAATACTGCGGGGCGGTGGCGGAGCGCTACCCCTGGGTGCGCTACTGGACGCCGGTCAACGAGGCCTATGTCACCGCCCGCAACAGCGCCAAGCTCGGCTACTGGAACGAGCAGCTGAAGGACGACCGCGCCTATGTCACTGCGCTGAAGCACCTGGCCGCCTGCTCCATCCTCGGCTGCCACGCCATCGCCGAGAAACGCCACGACGCCATCGTCATCCACAGCGAGAGCGCCGAGTACACCCACGAGATGAGGGCCACGCCGACCTTCGAGGTCGCGCTCGCCGACAAGATCAAATACCTCGCGCTCGACCTGATCTACGCCAAGGCGCCCGAGGCCGACGCGCTCCTCTGGGCGCTGGACCACGGCCTGACGCGCGAGGAGTACGGCTGGTTCATGCGCGGCGACCCGCCGGGCTACCAGATCCTCGGCATCGACTACTACGGGCGCAACGAGCACATCATCCTGCCCGACGGGACGACGTTCGAGGCGGAGGACGTCATGGGCTGGCGCTCCATCGCCAACGACTATTGGCAACGCTACCGCAAGCCGCTGATGCACACCGAGACCAACACCTTCAGCGCGGAAGCGGCCCCGTCCTGGATCTGGAAGCAATGGGTGAACGTGCTGGCGGTGCGGCGCGACGGCATACCGGTGCTCGGCTTCACCTGGTACTCGCTCGTCGACCAGGTGGACTGGGACACCCAGCTCGCCGAGAAGAACGACCGGGTGAACGCCTGCGGCCTCTACGACCTGCAGCGCAGGCCGCGGGCGGTGGCGAAGGACTTCCGCCAGATGATCGAGCAGTTCGGCCGCATCACCATCATGCCGCACGCCGAGATGCTGGAGGTCGGCCAAAAGGAGGCGCGGCTGAAGGTCGACCGCTAGCCCGACAGGCCAATTACCCGAACGATCCTTTCACCGGCGCGCCAGGACTTCGCCTGTCGGCTTAGCAGTGTTGCAATCGGACTGTAGCGGAGGCAGGTTTCCGCTCCGCAACACAGCAGCTTGGCCATCATGGACGCCCGACCCGCGCCCGCGCCGATCTATGCCTTCGGATCCTTCGAACTCGATTCCGGACGCATGACCTTGACCCGAGGCGGCGTGGACGTCGTCTCCACCCCGCGGGTCCTGTCCACGTTACTTTATCTCGTAGAACACGCCGGCGAGTTGATCGGGCGCGAGGAGATGCTCCGCGCGCTCTGGAACGGCAGGGTGATGGAGCAGGCCAACCTGAGCCAGGCCGTCTCCGCCGTACGCAAGATGCTGGGCGGCGACGGCGAGGCGTGGATCCTGACCGTGCCGGGCAAGGGCTACCGCTTCACCGGGCAGGTCGAGGTCCGCGCCGTGCGCAGCCTGCGGAACGGTGGCCCCGGACCCTGTCGCGGACCTCGACCTGCCCGGTGAAGCGGTAGCCCTTGCCC
>CAXUCS010000308.1:0-3737 GCA_964249365.1 uncultured Caulobacteraceae bacterium
GTGAGGCGGCCGGCGTGGCGGAGGACGGCGCGGCGCCGGCGGCCGGCGTGCCGCTTGGACGCGTCGCCAGCCGGGCGGAGGCCTACGACGCCATCCTGCGCATCGCCGACTTCTTCGCCGAAGCCGAACCGCAGTCGCTGGTCTCCAGGGGGCTGCGCGAGGTGGTGCGCCGCGGCAGGATGCCCCTGGAGGAGCTCCTGGCCGAACTCCTCCCCGACGCCTCCCAGAAGGTGCTGTTCCTCCAGCGGGCCGGCGTGAAGGACGACACCGTGGTGGAGAGCGGCTACTGAGGCGCGGCTTCGCCTTCCGGAAGATTCTCCGGGGCTTTTCGGAAGCGTTGCAGCTATACTCCCGGCCTACGCGTTCGCCGGGCGACCGGGGCGCGAGGGATGTCTCGACCGGAACACCGACGTCAGCGAGGGCGGGTTGATGAAGAGTGTGCATGACAAGCTGAAGCGGGTCAGGAAACCCCGCGTCCACATCACCTACGATGTGGAGACCGAGGGTGCGGTGGAGGTCAAGGAGCTCCCCTTCGTAGTGGGCGTGATGGGCGACTTTTCCGGCGACCCCACCGAGCCCTTGAAGCCGCTCAAGGACCGCAAGTTCATCCAGATCGACCGCGACAACTTCGACCAGGTGCTGCGCCGCATGTCGCCGGGCCTGAACCTGCGGGTGGAGAACACGCTGAAGGGCGACGGCAGCGAGATGCCCGTCCAGCTGAAGTTCGAGGCGATGGAGGACTTCGAGCCCGGCCGCGTGGTCGAGCAGGTGGAGCCGCTCAGGAAGCTGATGCAGACCCGCAACAAGCTCCGCGACCTCCTGACCAAGGCGGACAATTCCGAGAAGCTCGAGACCCTGCTCGAGCAGGTGCTGCAGAACCCCGGCCAGATTGAGGAGCTCAGCCGCGAGCTCGACGCCTCCAAGTCCCCGAAGGAGTGAGCGAGATGGCCGACACAGCTTCCGCCAAGGCCCCTGCAGCCGCAACGACCACGGCGCTGGAGCCTGCGGGCTCGGGGCTCCTTGACCAGGCGATCAGCCTCACCCGCCAGACCGACCGCAACGAGGTGGAGGAACTGCTGCGGGCCCTCACCGACGAGGCCACCCGCGGCACCGTCAGCTTCTCGCGCAACTTCACCCTGACGATCCGCAAGGCCATCGAGGCCATCGACGGGCAGCTCTCCACCCAGCTGGCCGCCGTCATGCACGACGAGAAGTTCAAGGCGCTGGAGGGGAGCTGGCGCGGGCTCCACTACTTGGTGTCCAACGCCGAGACCGGGCGCGACATGAAGATCCGCGTCCTGAACGCCAGCAAGAGGGAGCTGGCGCGCGACCTCTCCAAGGCGGTGGAGTTCGACCAGAGCACGCTCTTCAAGAAGATCTACGAGGGCGAGTTCGGCACCCCGGGCGGGGAGCCTTATGGGGCGATGATCGGCGACTACTATTTCGGTTCGGGCCAGGAGGACATGGAGCTCCTGCGCAACGTCTCCGGCGTGGCGGCCGGCGCCTTCGCTCCGTTCGTGGCCGCCGCGGCTCCCACAATGTTCGGCTTCGACAGCTTCGAGGAGCTGTCCAAGCCGCGCGACCTGTCCGACCGCTTCCAAAGCCCCGAGTACACCAAGTGGAGGAGCTTCCGCGACACGGAGGACAGCCGCTTCGTCACCCTCACCATGCCCCGGGTGCTGGCGCGCCAGCCCTATGGCGCGGGTTCCCGCGCGGTGGACGACTTCAACTACGAGGAAGGCGCCAAGGACGCGAACGGCAACAACACGCCCCTGGCCCACGACGACTACTGCTGGATGAACGCGGCCTATGCGCTCGGCTCGCGCATGACGGAGGCTTTCTCCGAGAGCGGCTGGTGCACGGCCATCCGCGGCGCCGAGGGCGGCGGCAAGGTCGCGGACCTGCCGACCCACCTCTTCATGTCCGACGACGGCGACATGGCCGAACAGTGCCCGACCGAGATCGCCATCACCTCCCGCCGCGAGAAGGAGCTGTCGGACCTCGGCTTCCTGCCGCTGTGCCACTACAAGAATACCGACTACGCCGTCTTCTTCGGCGCCCAGACCACCCAGAAGCCCAAGAAGTACGACCGGCCGGAAGCGACGGAGAACGCCGCCATTTCCGCGCGGCTGCCCTACATCATGGCCACCTCGCGCTTCGCCCACTACCTGAAGGTGATGGCGCGCGACAAGATCGGCTCCTTCATGGAGGTCGAGGACTGCTCCAACTGGCTGAACCGCTGGATCATGAACTACGTCAATGCGGCGGAGGGCGGCGGCCAGGAGATCCGGGCCAAGTATCCGCTGCGTGAGGCCCGGGTCGAGGTGACGCCCGTGGTCGGCTCGCCCGGCAGCTACAACGCCATCGCCTACCTGCGGCCCTGGCTGCAGATGGAGGAGCTGACCGCCTCGCTCCGCCTGGTGGCGCGCATCCCGCAGAAAGCGTGAGCGCCGACGGGGGGCAACTCGAGGCGGCATGGCAGGCGACGCAGGGTCCGGGTGACCTTGCGCCCCTGGCCGGGCGCATCCGCGACCTCGTGCTCGCGGAGGACGACGGCGGTGCCGTCCTCGGCTTCCTGGCCGCGGAGCCGGCGGAGGCGTTGCGCCTGTGGTTCGGAGGCGAGCGCCTGGCCGGGGCGGATGCAGGGCGCCTCCGCCGCCTGATCGACCGCGAGCTCGCCGCCCTGGACGAGACGTTGTCGCGCGCCTGCGACGCCGTCCTCCACCACCCCGCCTTCCAGGCGCTGGAGGGGGCCTGGCGCGGCGTCCTCTGGCTGGCGGACACGCTCGGCGGCGACGGCATGACCCGGCTGCGGCTGCTGGACTGCCGCTGGCCGGAGCTGACGCGCGACCTGGAGCGCGCCGCGGAGTTCGACGGCTCCACCCTCTTCCAGCTCGTCTACGAGCAGGAGTTCGGCATGCCGGGCGGCGTGCCCTTCTCCATGCTGGTCGGCCTTTACGAGGTCCGCCACAAGCCCGGGCGCGGCCGCACAACCGACGACGTCTCCGCGCTCCGTTCGCTGAGCGGGGTTTGCGCGGCGGCCTTCACCCCCATCGTGCTCGGCGCCGCGCCGGCGCTGTTCGAGGTGGACAGCTTCGGCGAGCTGGACCTGCGCCAGTCGGTGAACGATACCCTGTCCGACGTCGACCACCGTCGCTTCACCACCCTGCAGCAGGCGCCCGACACCCGCTTCATCGCGCTCGCCGCGCCGCGCGTGCTGCTCCGCACGCCCTACCGCGGGCGCGAGGCCGGCGACTGCGGCTTCGCCTACGAGGAGCGGGTGCGCGCGGGTGGGCGCGACCAGCTCTGGGGCTCCGCGGCGCTAGCGGTGGCGCAGGTCTGCATCCGCGCCTTCGACGACCACCGCTGGCTCGCCGCCATCCGCGGAACGGTGGAGGATCGGGTCGACGCGGGCGTGGTCTCCGGCCTGCCGGTCCCGGACTTCGCCACCGACTCGCCCGGCGTGGCGCTGAAGCCCGCGCTGGAGGTCCACGTCTCCTCCGCCTTGGAGTCGGAGCTGACCAAGGCCGGCGTGATCGTGCTCCGCCGCTGCAAGGACACGCCCTATCCCGCCCTCTACAGCCTGCCGACGCTACACCGCCCGGCGCTGACCGCCGACCGGGAGATCGCGCGGGTGAACGCCCAGCTCGGCTCGGTCCTGAACTACGTGCTCTGCGTCTCCCGCTTCGCCCACTACCTCAAGGTGATGGGGCGCGAGTGGATCGGCTCGCTCAAGT
>CAXUCS010000309.1:0-995 GCA_964249365.1 uncultured Caulobacteraceae bacterium
GGCCGACGTGGTGGGGGTCGCGGACTTCGCCAAACCTTCCGGCGTTCCGCGCCTGCACCTCGTGGACGTGGCGGGCGGCAGGGTCCAGACCCTCCTGGTGGCGCACGGCCGCGGCTCGGACCCGGGACATACCGGCTGGCTCCAGAGCTTCTCCAACCTGGCGGGCTCGGAGGCGACTTCGGAGGGCGACTATGTCACGGCCGACTACTACCTCGGCGCCCACGGCCGGTCGCTGCGCCTGCACGGCCTTGACGCCACCAACTGCAACGCCGAATCGCGCGCCATCGTGATCCATTCGGCCTGGTACGTGGGGCCGGACGTGGTGATGGAGCACGGCCGGCTCGGACGGAGCGAAGGCTGTTTCGCCGTCAGCCCGTCCGACCTCGACACGGTGCTGGGCCGCCTCGGGCCGGGCCGCCTCCTGGTGGCGGCCCGGCTCTAGCGCAGGCGCAAGCGCCCGTTTGCTCCGCGCGTCAGCGGGGACGGCGGGGCGCTCACGACCAGAGGAGCGCGGGAGCGTCCGCCCGCCAGCTGAGCCAGACCGGCGTGCCCGGGCCGAGGTCCGCGCCGTCCGCGCGGGCGACGTTGAGGCGCGCCACCTTCACCGGCCGCCCATCTGCAAGCGTCACCTCGAACGCCGTCCCGGGCCCGAGGTAGGTGGCCCCCGCAACCACGCCCTGCGCCCGGTTGCCGCGGGCCGCCGCATCCTCCCAGCGGGGCGGCTCGGCCCCCTGGCGGCGGACAAGCGCGATCTTCTCGGGGCGGAGCGCGACCCAGACCGCGGCCCCGGCCGCCCCCGCAACGCTGCGGTCGAGGTGGACGGGCCCAAGGCCTTCCGCGTCCACCACGGCCCGGTCGGGCCCAGCCGCCTTCAGGCGGCCCTCGAAGAGGTTGATCGAGCCGACGAAGCCGGCCACGAAGCGCGAGCAGGGCTGGTCGTAAAGCTCTGCGGAGCGGCCGACCTGCTGCAGCACGCCGGCGCGCATGACCGCGAT
>CAXUCS010000309.1:1005-3726 GCA_964249365.1 uncultured Caulobacteraceae bacterium
TCACTGCACAGCGGTCGGCCATGGCGAGCGCCTCGTGCTGGTCGTGGGTGACCATGACGAAGGTCACGCCCACCTCCCGTTGCAGCCGCGTCAGTTCCGAACGCATCTGGTCGCGGAGCTTGGCGTCCAGCGCCGAGAGCGGCTCGTCCAGGAGGAGGACGCGGGGGCGTTTCACCAGGGCGCGTGCCAGCGCCACCCGCTGGCGCTGGCCACCGGACAGCTCCGCGGGCCGGCGGGCGGCGAGCGCCTCGAGCTGCACCTGCGCCAGCGCTGCTTCCACCCTGGCGCGCCGCTCGGACGGAGCGACGCGTCCGACCTTCAGCCCATAGGCCACGTTGTCGAACACGCTCATGTGCGGGAAGACGGCATAGGACTGGAACACCATGTTGACCGGGCGCCGGTTCGGCGGCTGGTCGGTGACATCGACGCCATCGATCAGGATGCGCCCTTCGCTCGGCGCCTCCAGGCCCGCCAGCATGCGCAGAAGCGTGGTCTTGCCGCAGCCGGAAGGGCCGAGCAGCGCGAAGAACTCGCCTTCCCGCACCTCCAGGCTCACGTCCTTCACCGCCGTAGTCGCGCCGAACCGCATCGTCACCCCGTCCAGGCGGATCAGGGGATGGGGCGTCACGCGGCCAACTCCTTCATCGCTTGGCCGCCCTGAAGCCGGACCGCCAGCACCGTCAGCGCGACGGTCACGACGATCAGGAGGGTGGAGGCGGCGTTGACCTCCGGCGTCACCGAGAAGCGCACCATGGAATAGACCTCCACCGGGAAGGTCTCGGTATCCGGTCCGGCGGTGAAGAAGGTGACGACGAAGTCGTCCAGGCTGGTGGTGAAGGCGAGGAGCGCTCCGGCCATGAGCGCCGGGCGCATGTGCGGGACCAGGATGTCGAAGAAGACCCGCCACTCCCCGGCGCCGAGGTCGCGCGCCGCCTCCTCAAGCTCGCGGTTGAAGGAGGCGAGCCGCGCGCGCACCACCACGGCCACCAGGGGGAAGCAGAAGGCGATGTGGGCGATGGTGATGGCCCCGAGGTCGAGCGGCCAGGGCAGGTCGTCCGGCCAGGGCAGGACGCGGGTGAAGAAGACCAGCATGGCGACCCCCATGCAGATTTCCGGCGCCACGATGGGCAGCGCCAGGCCGCCCTCAAAGGCGCCGCGCCCTGGGAAACGGAAGCGCCAGAGCGCGGTGGCGGCGAGTGCGCCGAGCGCCAGGCTCGCGACGGTGGCGACCAGCGCGATGGTCAGGGAATTGGCGAAGGCCTGCAGGAGGTCGGTGTCGGTGAGCGCCTGCCCGTACCAGTCGAGCGTGAAGCCCTTCCAGACGATGTTGCGCCGGCTCCTGTTGAAGCTGAACGCCACCAGAGCCAGGAGCGGGGCGTACAGGAAGCCGTAGACGCCGCCGAGCCAGAGCCGCAGCGGCCAGCGCGCGAGATAGTCGAGCGGGGCGGGGCGGGGCTGCTTCACCCGGCCGCCTCGTCGTTCCGGCGGCGTCGGGCGAGCCCCTGGGCGGCGATCGCGAAGATGGTCAGGTAGATGAGGAGGAAGGACAGCGCCGCGCCGAACGGCCAGTCGTTGGCGATCTTGAACTGTCGCTCGATCACGCCCGCGATCATCTGGCTGTCCGGGCCGCCCAGGAGGTCCGGCGTCAGGTAGGAGCCGAGCGAGGGGATGAAGGTCAGGATCACCCCCGAGGCGACTCCGGACGCGGCGAGCGGGACCACGATCCTCGCCAGCGTGGAGAGGTGGCCGTGGCCGAGGTCCAGGCTCGCCTCGACGAGCGAACGGTCCATCCGGTCGAGCGCGGCGTAGAGAGGCAGAACCATGAAGGGCAGCTGGACATAGACGAGCCCCAGCACCACGGCGAAGTTGTCGTGCAGGAGCTGGATCGGCTGGTAGGGCGCCCAGCGTGCGCCGCCCAGCGCGGCGAATTTCGCCAGCAGGCCATAGGCGGCGCCGAGCGCGCTGTTGACGTAGCCCTGGTCGCGCAGCACCGCCATCAGCGCATAGGTGCGGATCAGCAGGTTGGTCCAGAACGGCAGCATCACCGCCATCAGGAGCCATAGCCGGGCTCTGGGCGCGGCGAAGGCGATCGCCAGCGCGACGGGGAAGCCGACCACGAGGCAGCAGAGCGTCGTCACCGCTGCGAAGCCGAGCGACTTCCACAGTATGCCGAGGTAGAGCGGCTGCAGCGCGCGGGCGTAGTTGGACAAGGTGCCGTCGACGGTGATCTCGGTCAGCCCGGTGTTCGACCCGAAGCTGTAGGCCCAGATGATCGCCAGCGGGACGATGAAGAAGGCCAGGAGCCATCCCGCCGGCGCCAGGAAGGTGGCGAAAAAGGCGCTCGGAGCGCGGCGCCACGGCTCCCGGGTCATCGCCCTTCACGCATTGGCGAGGCCCCAGGCGTGGTCGAGCGGCCCCACCACCTCGAAGAAGCGGTCCTGCTCGGCGCGCTTCACGGCGGTGAACATCCGCACGAAGCGCTCGCCGAGATAGGCTTTCAGCGTTTCGCTCCCGGCGAACAGGTCCACCGCGGCGAACCAGTTGGAGGGGAGGGCGCGCCCATCGCCTCGCTGCGCCCCGGCGGCGTAGCCGTTCCCGGTCACGGCCGGGCCGGGGTCGAGCCGGTGCGCGATGCCGTGGTGGGCGGCGGCGAGCACGGCCGCCAGCGCCAGGTAGGGGTTGGCGTCCTCGTCGGGGGGGTGGGCAAGCCGGTGGTCCAGC
>CAXUCS010000310.1:0-3693 GCA_964249365.1 uncultured Caulobacteraceae bacterium
GGTGGTGTGGATGGAGGTGTTGGCGTCGCCGGTGATGGCCAGGAGCGCGTTGGCGACCGCGCCGGACGCATAGCCCTTCCAACCGTAGACCCAGGGCATGCCGATCTGGTGGGTGGTCTTGCCGTTGATCATGAACGGCCGCATCCGTTCGGTCACCAGCGCCTTGACCTCGATCTCGCCGCGAAGGGTGGAGAGCACCGTCCAGCCCAGGTTCTCCACCCCGATCTCGTGGGCGAGCTCAGGGCTGATCTCCACGAAGGCTTCGGGCTGCAGCTCGGCGGTGTGGGGCATGATGCGGGTGGAGATGCCGCCGCAGTGCATCTCCGTCAGGCGATAGGTGGTGAAGACGTGGGGGAATCGCGGGTCGGCGATGGGATGCAGCGCGTTGCCCGGCCGTTCGTACAGCTTGGCGGTCGGGTTGCGCTGCTGGGTGTAGAGCGGGTTGCGCGTCGGCGTCTCCACCGGCTCGTAGTGGGTCGGCAACGGCCCGTCCTTCAGCCCGGACGGCACGAAGAGGGCGCAGCGCCCGTCCGCCAGCATGATGAACGGATCGGCGCCCGAGATGGCGTCCATGCCGCGCGGTTTCTTGGACCAGTCCGGCCGGTAGGAGGGAGCCTTGTCGGGGATGTAGTCGGGCACGTCCAGGCCGGTCCACTGGCCCTCCTCCTCGTCCCACCAGATCATCTTCTTGTTCTCCGCCCAGGGCTTGCCCTCCGGGTCGGCGGAACAGCGGTTGTACATGGTACGCCGGTTGGACGGCCAGGCGAAGGCCCAGCCCTCGTGGCTCCCCTTCCCGCCGGGCGGGTCGGGGATGCGCGAGCGGGCGAGGTTCCTGTCCGCCTCCGGATAGACGCCGGTGTAGATCCAGCAGCCCGAGGCGGTGGAGCCGTCGTCCTTGAGGTCCTGGAACTTCGGGACCTGCTTGCGATCCGCGATCGTCCAGCCGTTGATCTCCATCAGCACGGCCTCCGCGTCCGGCTCGCCGCGCTCGGTCTCCTTCAGGGGGTAGTCCCAGGTCAGCGCCTGGATGGCGGCGTCGGCCGGGTCCGTCGATCCGGCGTAGAGCGCCTTCAGCCGGCGGCCCAGGTGGTAGATGAAGTGGAGATCCGAACGGCTGTCGCCCGGCGCCTCGCAGACGTGGTCGTGCCACTGCACCAGCCGGCTGGTGTTGGTGACCGTGCCCTCCTTCTCGCCCGGCATGGCGCAGGGCAGGAAGAACACTTCCGTGCCGATGTCGGCGGGCGCGATCTCACCCCGCTGCACCCGGCGGCCGCCCTTCCAGTATTCCGCCGTCTCGGTCAGGGCGAAGTCGCGCACCACCAGCCATTCGAGCTTGGCGAGGCCCGCCTCCACCAGTTCGGAGTTCACCGCGCCCACCAGCGGATTCTGGCCCATGATGAACTGGCCCTTCACCACGCCGTCCGCCATGGCCATCACCATGGGTTCGTAGCTGACGTCGCCGATCAGCTTGGGGATGAAGGCGTAGCCGTACTCGTTGTCCTTCGTCGCCTTGTCGCCATACCAGGCCTTCAGGAGGCTGACGACGTATTTGGGCATGTTGGCCCACCAGCCGGTGGTGGGGGTCTCCGTCTTGAGGAAGGCCTCCAGCGTGTCGTGGTCGTGGAAGGCGTTGGGCTGGGGCAGGTAGCCCGGCAGCATGTTGTAGAGGGTGGGGATGTCGGTGGAGCCCTGGATCGACACGTGGCCGCGGAGCGCCATCACGCCCCCGCCCGGCCGCCCGATGTTGCCCATCAGGCCCTGCAGCAGCGCCGCGGCCCGGATGATCTGCACGCCGGTGGAATGGTGCGTCCAGCCGACCGCATAGCAGATCGCCGTCGTGCGGTCTCGCTTGGAGTTCGCCGCATAGGTTTCGGCGATCTTGACGAAGGTCTCCTTTGGGCAGCCCGTCGCCTGCTCCACCATCTCCGGCGTGTAGCGGGCGTAGTGCCGCTTCATGATCTGGTAGACGCAGTTGGGGTGCTGGAGCGTGGGGTCCTTCTCCGGCGGCGATCGGGTCATGGACTCGAAGTCCCCGCCGCCCTTGTTCTCCTGCTCGGCCACCCGGTGCTCGGAGACGGACGATGGAACCGTCTTGTTCTTGTACTGCCAGGTGTCGTGCTCGTAGGCGCCCTTCACCGGGTCGTAGCCGGAGAAGAGGCCGTCGAGCTCCTCAGGGTCCTGGTAGCCGTCCTCGATGACGTGGTCGAGGTTGGTGTAGGCGAGCGCGAACTCCTTGAACCACAGGTCGTGCTCCAGCACGTAGCGGATCAGCCCGCCGAGGAAGGCGATGTCGGACCCCGAGCGCAGCGGCGCGTGAATGTCGGCGAGCGCCGAGGTCCGCGTGAAGCGCGGGTCGACGTGGATGACCTTGGCGCCCTTGCGCTGCGCTTCCACCACGAAGCGGAAGGCGATCGGATGGTTCTCCGCCATGTTGGAGCCCATCACGATCACGCAGTCGGCGTTCGCGAGGTCCCACAACGCCATGGTGGCGGCGCCGCGTCCGTAGGTGGCGCCCAGACTGGGCACCGATGAGGAATGTCAAATTCGGGCCTGGTTCTCCACCGAGACCATCCCCAGGCCTCCCGTGAAGAGCTTCTTGATGAGGTAGTTTTCCTCGTTGTCCATGGTGGCCCCGCCCAGGTGGGCCACACCGACGGTCTGGTTGATCGTGGTGCCGTCGGGGAGCTTGTCCACGAACGTCTCGTCGCGGGTCTGTTTGGTCAGCTGCGCGATCCGCTCCATCGCCCAGTCGAGCGGCCTAGGCTCCCAGCGGTCGGAATGGGGCGCACGGTAGAGAACCTGGCTGACCCGCTTGGGGGAGAGCAGCATACCGAGCGTACCCGCGCCCTTGGGGCAGAGCGTGCCCTTGTTCACCGGGGAGCGCGGGTCTCCCTCGATGTGGATGGGTCGTCTGTCCTTGACGTAGATCAGCTGCGAACAACCCACCGCGCAGAAGGGGCAGATGCTGGTGCCCACCGTGTCGGCCTGCTCCAGCCGGGGCCGCAGCTCCTTGGAGACCGTCGACTTGGACGCGATCGAAAAAGTGTCCTCCCCGGCGATCTGGCGGGGCAGGGTCCAGTCGGCGACGAACCGCTCCGCCCGGCCGAGGATGGACTTGGTGAGCTTCTTGACCAACGCAGGCTCCCGGGACTCAGGTCGGCTAACCGTCCGCCGCAAAGGCCGGTTCCGGCGCGGTCTCCCCTTCTTCAACGCCAGATGCTTGCGGACGGCAACCCTGCCCGCGTCCGCCGGGTTGGGTCATCGCAGTCGGAGTAGGCGGATGGTCGAGATGGAGGGCGTGATCACAATCGTGCAGGAGGGCCGCTTTCAGCTGACCGACACCGCCGGGATCGGCCACCACTTCGTGCTGGCGCGACTGGCGCTCGCCGAGACCGAGCAGCTGCCCCGCCTCGCCCGCGAGCAGGCCCGTGTGCGGGTCAGGTACGAGCAGGCGAAGGGCCTGATCGCCTTCACCGCCAAGCGCATCGAACTCCTGGACGCCCGGCCGTGAGCACCCCCGTCGACCTTCCCTTCGAGGTCTCGTCCCGCGCGCGGGACTACCAGGACTCGGTCATGAGCGGCCCGATCCCGCACGAGGCGGAGCTGACGGCCTCCTGCGTGATCGAGCCCGGCCGCGCCTACGGCTTCTTCACCGACACCACCGTCTGCATCGGCTGCAAGGCCTGCGAGGTG
>CAXUCS010000311.1:0-3690 GCA_964249365.1 uncultured Caulobacteraceae bacterium
GGCCGACATCGCCGCCGGGCGCGCCGTGCCGACTGGGCGAGGCTGGTCAGGGTGGTGGGATGGAACGGCCGCTCTAGGAAGGTGACGTTGCCGAGCATCTCCAGGTGACGGCCCGCGGCCGGGTTGCGCTCCAGCCCGCCGCCTCGCACGGTCAGGAGGATGAAGGGGAAGTCCGACCACTCCGCCTGGCCGCCGAGCCAGGCGGAGAGCGCCGACAGGTCCGCGGTGCGCAGCGCTTCCTCCGTGACCAGCCCGAACCCTGCACCCTGATCCATCTCGGCCACCAGGTGCGTGACGCTGCGGCACGGCACGCTCGCCAGGCCCGCCTCGGCCAGGATCGCCGCCGCGACCTCGGCGTCGCGCCCCTGTGGCGCCAGGATCAGCGCTCGCTCGGAGACGTGCGGGATCACGTCTCCTCGCCATCCAGAAACGGGTTGTCGGGCCCGATCAGGGTCGGAACGCCGCGCAGCACGCCGTGGAAGGCCGTCAGCGGCTTGCCGAGCGTGATGCCGCGGCTGTCGATCCGGTACTCGCGGATGGTGTCCTCGTGCGCGCTGGTGCGCTTCTTGATGACGGAGATGGCGCGGCGCACCCGGCCCACCGCCTCGAAATAGCGGAGCAGGATCACCGTATCCGCCAGGTAGGTGACGTCCACCGGCGCCTTCATGTCTCCCACCAGCCCATGCTGGGCCACGGTCAGGAAGGTCGAGGCGCCCTGGCGATTGAGGTACTGCAGGAGCTCGTGCATGTGCAGCACCAGCGCCTGCTCCTCGGGCATGGCCGCCTGGTAGCCGTTGAGGCTGTCGATCACCACCGTCTGTGCGCGGTAGATTTCCACGCAGCGCCGAACGCGCTCGGAGAACTCCCCGGGCGTCAGCTCGGCGGCGTCCACCTGCTCGATCACGAGCTTGTCGGCCGCCACCATGGCCTGCAGGTCGATGCCGAGGCCCTTGGCCCGGTCGAAGAGGAGACCCAGCTCCTCGTCGAACACGAACATGGCCGCCCGCTCGCCGCGGAAGACCGCGCCGACGACGAAGGTCAGCGACAGCAGCGACTTTCCCGTGCCCGCCGGCCCGATGATCAGCACGCTGGAGCCGCGCTCGATGCCGCCGCCGAGAAGCGCGTTCAGCTCGGCCGACTTGCTCTGGATCACGGTGCGTTGGAAGTCAGTCTTGTGTTCGGCCGAGACGAGGCGCGGGAAGACGCGCACGCCGCCGGCCTCAATGATGAAGTCGTGGTAGCCGCCGCGGTACTTCTGCCCGCGATACTTGATGATGCGCAGCCGGCGCCGATCCGCGCCGTAGTCCGGCGCCAGCTCCTCCAGGCGGATCACGCCGTGCGCCACGCTGTGCATGGTGCGGTCGTTCATCTCCGCCGTGAGGTCGTCCAGCATCATCACGGTGGCGCCGTTCTTGGCGAAGTAGTGCTTCAGCGCCAGGATCTGACGGCGGTAGCGGAGCGAGCTCTGCGCCAGCAGCATGATCTCCGAAAGGCTGTCGATGACCACGCGATCGGGCTTCACGCGCTCGAACGCCTGGAAGATGCGCTTTGTCGTCTCGCCCAACTCAAGGTCGGAAGAGTAGAGCAGGCTCTGCTGCTGCTCCTCGTCGAGCAGGTTCTCGGGCGGGATCAGTTCAAAGACTTCGATTCCGGACAGATCCCAGGCGTGCGACGCCGCGCTGGCCCGGTACTCGGCCTCGGTCTCCGACAGGGTGATGTAGAGCGAGCGCTCGCCCCGGGCGGCGCCTGCGATCAGCCACTGGGTCGCCACCGTCGTCTTGCCAGTGCCCGGGTTGCCCTCCAGCACGAACAGCCGCCCCCGCGCGAGGCCTCCGGCCGTAATATCGTCCAGCCCCGGAATGCCGAGGTCGGCCTTTTCGATCACGACGCCTCCACCTCTCGCCTTGCGGGCCGCCGGCTCGTGTCGCACTGGGCGGACGCCGCTCAGGTCTGCGACGTCGCCAGCTCATCGTACGCTAGCTCGACGGTTGCAAGCGGTCGCCGCTCAGGGCCGCAGGACGTGCAACCGCCGCCGATGCGAACCCTGCGCAAGCACCGCCAGCGCCCGGCCGCCGACCTTCGTCCTTGTGGCTGATCTTCATGGCTTGGGGGAGACCAAGCCCGAAGGTGGGTAGGGCGGCAGGAGCGGCGGCGGGGCGGGCAGGCCGCTCGGGCGCCCCTGCAGCGCCTTCACCATGAGCCCGACCGCCGTCTCGAGCTGGGCGTCGTGGCCGGCCAGGAGGTCGGCGGGCTCGTCCTCCACCAGATAGTCGGGATCGACGCCGTGGTTCTCCACGATCCAGGTCGACTGCAGGTCGTAGGGCGCCTCCTCCGGGATGGTGACATAGCCGCCGTCCATCATGCGCCAGTCGCCGCGGATGCCGCGCACCCCGCCCCAGGAGCGGGTGCCGACCAACGGGCCCAGGTGGTAGCGCTTGAAGAGGTCGGGGAAGATGTCCCCGTCCGAGGCGGACCAGTGGTTCAGGAGCGCGACCTTGGGGCCGTTCAGCACCTGCTGCGGCTCGGTGGAGGGGGAGCCCTCGCGGTTGACGTCCAGCGTCGCGAGCGTGCGCCGCAGCCGTTCCAGAGCGAAGGGCGCCACGAAGCCGCCGCCGTTCCAGCGGTCGTCCATGATCAGCGCGTCCTTGGTGAGCTGGGCGTAGAACTGGCGCACGAACTGCTGCAGCCCGAGCCGGCTCATGTCGCTCATGTAGACGTAGCCGACCCGGCCGCCGGAGAGGCGGTCCACCAGCTCGCGGTTGTGGTCGATCTCGGCCTGTTCGTGCAGGCTGAGTTCCTTCTCCACCGGCCTGACCAGGAGGTGGCGAGGCGTGCCGTTCGGGCTGCCGGCCACGGTGACGTCCACGGGCGTGTCGGCGTCGGCGAGCTGGAGCGCGCCGTCCGGCGTCGCCGGCGCGCGCACCTCGATCCCGTCCACGCTCAGGAGGTAGTCGCCGGCCTTCACCGCCAGCCCGGGTTGGCCCAGCGGGCTCCTGTACTCGTCGCGGGTGTTGTCGCCGGGGTAGATGCGGGTGATCCGGTAGCGGCCGGACCCCGGGTCGAGGCGGAAGTCCGCGCCCAGTAGCGCCGTGCTGTGCTTGGGCGTGTTGTCGCCGTCGTCGCCGCCGCCGACATAGGTGTGGGAGTTGCCGATCTCGCCCAGCACCTGGCCAAGGAGGTAGTTCAGGTCCTCGCGCGAGCCGAGCTGGGGCAGGAGGCGCACGTACTTGTCGTGCACGGCCTGCCAGTCCTGCCCGTTCATGGCGGGCGAGAAGAACATGTCGCGCTCCAGCCGCCAGCCGTTCTCGAACATCTCCGCCCACTCGGCGCGGGGCTCGACCAGCAGGCGCATGTGGTCGAGGTCGAGCTTCTTCTTGGTCTCCTCGTCCTTGGCCGCGTCGCTCTTGGTGTCGAGCACGGTGTAGTCGTGGTCGTGCTTGACCAGCACGCGCTCGCCGTCGCGCGAAAGGGAGTAGCTGTCCACGTCGTCAGTGACGGTGGAGTCCTTGCGCGTCTTCACGTCGTAGAAGTGCAGAGCCGACTTCTCGCCCTTCAGCGGGCCTTCCAGGTCGCTGATCGGCTGGGTCAGGTAGTAGATGCGGTCGCCGCGCGCGTCGATCTGGGCGATGTTGGCGGGGTCGACCGGCAGCGCCACCGCACGCGCCATCATGCCCTGGAGGTCCACCCGGA
>CAXUCS010000312.1:0-3688 GCA_964249365.1 uncultured Caulobacteraceae bacterium
GGCGCCTACGTACGCCGCCGGAGAGGGGAGGGCCGTCGCCAGCGCCGCTTCGTCGGCGGAAAGGTCGTGAGTGGCGACCGCGACGCTGGTCCAGCCGTCCAGCCCGATGTCGGCCAGCGCCTCCGCCGCATCTCGCCGATCGTAGCGGACGCCGGGCACGGGCGGTGGTTCCGACGGCCCGTTCGGCCGCACCAGCCAGGTCTCGAAACCGCTCTGGACGGCCAGGCCGGCGATGGCGAGCGTCGTGGGATCGGCGCCGACCACGACGAGCCGCCGGGCGGGCGGGCGCCGTAAGCCGACCACAACGGGTCCTCCGGACACGGCGCAGGCCAGGGAAGGGTCTGAGAACGCCCGGATCAGCGAAGCGAACCGCCCGGTCGCCTGCGGAGGATGCTCGGTCGGGAAGCAGATGCGCTCCAGCCCGTTGCTGATCCACACCGCGTCCCGACGCGCAGAGTCGAGCGCGAGGAGCGAACGGACGGCTTCATCGTCCGGCGCGAGCGGCTCCAGGAGGATGTCGATGCGGCCGCCGCAGACCAGTCGGATGTCGGCGTAGGGGCTGCCCTTGCCGTAGGCCACGCGCTCGGCGCGCCAGCCGGCGAGCACGCGGGCGGCGTGGAGGCAGATGTCGGCCTCGATGCAGCCGCCCGAGAGGAAGCCATGCGGCTCGCCGCTGTCGATGAGCATTTGCGAGCCGACAGGCCGCGGCGAACTCTCCGTCACCTGGTAGATCGTGGCCAGCGCGACAGGGCGGCCGGCCGCGACGGCGCGGGCGAGCGCCGGCCGGACATCGTCCGCCAGGCCGAACGTCGGCCAGGCGGGGAAGGTGACGCTTCGATCCATCGCTGAGCAAGGTGGGAGCGGCGGCCACCCTCGTCCAGCCGGCGCCCGCCTGCAAGGCCTGGATGGTCGGCCGTCCTTCGCTCGGCGCAACTTGGCTCATCGCAGCCGTTCATCACACCTCGCGGCGAGCTCGGCGACGCCCGGCGAAGGCGGCTTTGCATCGCGCGAGCGACACCGCCGGGGATCGTCCGCCACCCCGAACGCATACGCGCTGGTGGCCTACACCGTCTTCCACGCGACAGGTGTGCGCGTGCGCGACCTGCCGATCCGGCTGGACCAACTGATCGCCTGACGGGCCGCTCCTTCCTTCAAGGGCGCCGAACGCCGCGTCATTTGACGTTCAACCTTGCGAGGGCCTCGCGCGTATCGATGTCCAGCACCGCGCCGGAAGCATCCACCTGCAGGCGGACCACTTCAGCCCCCATAAGGAGGGGCTGTGCTCCGCGGTCGCCCTTTAACCCCTGTGCGGCGGCGAAGAGGCTTCGGCCGATCAGCACGGGATGGCCCGGCTGGCCGTCAACCATCGGCTGCACCGCCTCCACGTCCGCCTTGAACGCCTCGGCGAGTCGCGCCGCCAAGGTGTGCGGCACCTCCGGCATGTCGCCAAGGAAGACGAAGGCCGCCGCCGCCGCTGGATCCGCCGCGGCGAGCCCGGCCCTGAGTGAGGCCGCCAATCCGTCCCCCCAGTCCGGCGCCGGCGCGAAACGAAGCCGGGCCGTCTCGTTCCGGGTGGCGGCGAAGGCCTGCGCGGACGGCGTGACCGCCGCATCGCAGCCGGTCACCACGATCACCTCATCAACCGGGGCGGCGAAGGCGGCGCTCAGGGCCGCGTCCAGCAGCACGCCGCTGCGCCAGGGCGCCGTCAGCTTGGCCCCGCCGAACCGCCGCCCCGCTCCTGCCGCGAGGACGATTGCTGAAAATCGGCAGTCCGGGCGGATAAGGGGTTTGCCGGCCATGAGCGTGGAGCCACCTGATGATACCGAGCTCACAGCGACCTTGACACTCGACGACCTCACCGGACCTTAAATCTTGCTTCGCGCGCCGCGTCGCCTGACCGCCCGGGGCTCGTCGACGGCCAGCAGCGCCGATTGGCTATGTCCGCGTCTCCGTGCCAAATCGCTGCAACCTTCGCTGATGGGCGGCCAGGCCTTGCGCACCTCCGAGTAGCGCAGGCTCTCCTGGCGCAGCAGCACCAAGATGATCTTGGCCTTAAACCGGCCCCCGGTGACCCGGAAGGTGAAGGTCACCGGGCACTGTCGCTGGGCTTCCATGACGTGGGCGCTAACAGAAGAACCCGTCCTTGCGAACGGTTAGGCGGGATGCGCCTCCTGGGCGTGTCCTGGCCGCCCCAAGGCTGCGGCGGCCGGCGCCGGAGGCCTGGACGGATGAAAGCGATCTGCGTGACGACGGACCCTGGAGGTCCGCGACATCCCGGCGCCGTACCGGCCGCCTCCGGGCCACATGCCGACGGCGTCGGTGCTGGGCAGGAACCTGGCCTCAGCCGGTTCACGGTCCTGGACAACGCCACGGTCAGCGACCCTGCCCGCTCGCCACCGCCCTGGAGGCGGTCGGCGCCGTAGTCGACGATCCGCTGTTGCGGACCCGCATCGGCGAGACCTTCCGCCTTGACGAGATCGACCGGGCCCTCGATCAGCGTCTCTGGGCGCCACGCCGCTCAGGCGCCAAGTTCAGCTCGACTGATTTCGACCTTCGACCTTCAGCTCGCTACGAATGTGAACTGAGCGGCCTCCGCCACCATGGGCGAAGGGTCCTCACGCCAATCCTTAAGCTCGGCGAGCCGGGCGTCCGTCCAGCCGCCCCGTGCGCGTGCTAGGCCGACCAGCGCGGCGAGCGCCAAACGACGTAGCCGGTCATCCCGCGAGGCCTCCAGGCCACCCCGGACCGTCTCTAGCACCGCCGCGTCCCTGCGAACCAGACCGGCGCTCAAGCGGCTGACCGTCTGGGTCAGCACGCCCGCGTGGAGTGCATCCTGATCGGCAAACTCCACGAACATCCCGACAAGTTCAGGACCGGCCAGGGCGGCGAGCCCGATCTCGACCCGCAAGGCGCCCGTGAGCGGATCGCCGCTCATCGCCCGGATCGCGGCTCGCGCAGCGGCTTCGGCGTTCGTCCGTGTCGACGAGAGCCGGCCGACAAGCGCGGTGGTGAGGGCGAGGAGCGCCCGACGGTTGCCCAGCAGGCCGCGGACCGCCGCCTCCAGCGCTTGCGCATCGCTGCCGGCCCTGGTCGCGACCAGGGCCGAGGCGGCCGCGGTGATCTCGTCAGGCCAGTCAGACCCGAGCCGTTGAAGGATAGGGCCGGTCAGGGCGCCGCCCGCATCGCTCGGCGGCATGGCGGCGAGGCGCTTCAGCACGTCCAGTCGGAGCGCCGGCTCGGGCCGAGCGAGGAGGGTCGCCATGAGTTCGCTCAGGCGCCCATCGACTTCCGGCGATATGTGAGGAGCGACCGTCCATACCAGCCCGGTCGCCAGAACCGAGTCGGGGCTTGCGGCGGCCTCCCGGAGGATCGGCCAAGTGGCGCCCGTCTCCAGGTGGCTCCAGAGGGCGCGGAGCAGCGCCACCCGGACGTCCCGGTGCAGTCCGATCCCCTCGCCCGTCCAGCTCCCACGCGCGTGCAGGTCCAGCAGGAAGGCGTAGCCGCCTTCTCCTGCATGATCGCCCGCCAGACGGACCACCTCCTTGGCGACGGTCACTCGGTCAAGCGGCGCGGCCCGCAGCAGGGCGACGACGCGGTCCTCCGGCGCCTCGGCCAGGGCGGTGCGAAGCGCGTAGATGGCGACCCGCGCCCGCGTATCGCCCAGGGCGCCGACGAGGGTGTCCAGACC
>CAXUCS010000313.1:0-3686 GCA_964249365.1 uncultured Caulobacteraceae bacterium
GCCCCGTGCGGTGCGATGGATCGGGCGGCGGCGAGGCGTCGCGGTCGCCTCGACGGCGGCGGGACGCACGGCCTCCGCCGCCTCCCCCGTCGAGACCACCAGGGCGGCGAAAACGCCGAGCCCCACCGCGACCGCCGCCAGCCCCAGCCAGTAGCCGCGCCACCCGCCGGGGGCCGCGCGCGCCAGGAGGTAGAGCCAGGGTCCCGCCACGCCGCCCAGGCCGCCGATGGTAAAATAGGCCCCGAGCGCGGCCGAGACGCGCCGGAAGTGGCGCGCGAGCACATAGGCTCCCGGGATGATGGCGGTGAGCGCGAAACCCAGTCCCGCCAGGGCGCAGCCGGCGTCGTAGAGCGCGATGGAGCGCGCCGCTCCCAGGCATACGAAGCCCGCGGCCAGCGTCAGGGCCCCGAGCCCCAGCGTCCAGCGCACCCCCAGCCGGCGGATCACCAGGGTCGGCGCGTAGCTCGCCAGACCGCACACCACCGCCAGGAGGGTGAAGCCGAATCCCGCCGCGCCCCAGCTCCAGCCGAGTTCGCCCACCATGGCCGGCAGGACCACGCCGAGCGAGGAGAAGGTGCCGGCCGTCGCCAGGAAGAACAGGAGGCTCAGCGCCGCCAGGACAAGGACGGGGCGGGTCTTGGCGGGGCCGCCGCGGGTCTGGCGCTGGAGCGTCATGGGAGCGGCGGAGCCGGCGTGCTAGCGGCGCAGCGGCCGCACGCCGAGCGGCAGGCTGTAGATCACGACGGGCAGGCGCACCGCGTCCGTCCCGCCGTTCAACCCGGGTGTGCGGTCGAGCTGGGCGGCCGGGGCGAGCAGGTCGCCGTGGTCGTCGATCCACATGGCGTCGACCCAGACCAGCCGCGGGTCCTGCACCAGAGTGGTGATACGCCCGTCCGGGGTGATCCTGAGGATCGCGTCATGGTCCGCGTCGCTGCAGTACATGACGCCGGCCGCGTCCATCGCCGTGCCGCCCGTCGAGCCCGTCTGCGCCCAGGGCTGCACGCGCGCATGGAGGTCGGAGGCCGCCTCCCGCGGGTCGTCGAGGTAGCGGGTCTCCACCCGGTAGAAGGGCCCGGTGACGGGCTGGTAGTAGAGCCAGCGCCCGTCCGGCGACACCTCAAGCTGGTCGGCGTTGAAGACCATCGGCCTGCCCTGCGGGTCGGTCAGGGGGCGGCCCTCGCCGGTCAGCGGCCGCTCGGCGGTCACGGAAGGCTCGCCGTCCAGCACGCGCCGCACCTGGCCGGAGCGGAGGTCCAGCACGACGATCCCGCCCGGCCGGCCCGCGTCGGTCAGGTAGGCGTGGTCGCCGTTGAAGCGGATGTCGTCGACATAGCTGAACGGCTTCACGGCCCCGTCGAGCGGGAAAACCGCGGTGACCACGGCCGTCTTGGGGTCGATCCGCACCACCTTGGCCCCGCCCGGAACCTGGGCGCTGCCGGGACCGGGCGCGCCGGCGTCCACCACCCACAGCATGCCGTCCGGGCCTATCCTGAGCGCATTGGCCCAGACGAAGACGTTGTGGCCGTCGCGCCCGGGCGCCCAGCCGTTCCACGCGGCGCTGGGGTACGGCTCGGGCGTCTGGCCGTTCAGCCGGCCGACCTCGACTCCCCGCGCCTTGTCCTGACGGACATAGGTGATGAAGACGCCGCCATCGTGCGTGAGCGTCACCCCGTTCAGGGGCAGGCTGCTGGTCACGAAGGGCGTAAGCGTCTGCGTCTGCGCCCGGGCCGCGGGCGCGGCGAGCGCGATCAGGGCGGCGAGCACGGCGAAACGGGACATGAACGCTCCAGGGCAGGTCGGCCTCCGCAACGCTCCAGCCGCCTTTTCGATCATGACCCTTCCCCGGGGAAGGCCGGGCGCTATGCTGGCCCGGCGGCCTGACGGCCGACGTCCGGGAGTTCGGCGATGGCGGTGACGGCGGACCAGGTGCTGGACCTCATCGCCAAGGAGGTGCCGACCGACCGCGCCAAGCTCGACCCCGCGCGTACGCTGGACGAACTCGACATTGCCTCGCTCGACATCATCAGCGTCACCTTCGCGCTGGAGGACCAGATGGGCGTGGTGGTGGAGCAGGCCGACTTCGCCCACATCAGGACTCTAGGCGACTTCGTGGACGTGGTGCTGGCCAAGGCGAACGGCGGCGCGCCGACGCCGTCGTGCGCCGCGAGCGGGTCCTCGTCACCGGCCTCGGCTGCATATCCGGCCTCGGGCAGGGCGCCGGCCCGAACTGGGACAGGCTGCTGCGCGGCGAGGGCGCCATCCGCACGCTCGCCCGGAGCTACGGCGACCACCCCGCGCTCGGCTTCGAGGGGCCGGCGGCGGCGGTCGGCGAGCTGGAGCTGTCGGCGCTGCAGGCCCGCCTCGGCGCCCGGGCCGTGGCGAACCTCGACCCCGTGTCGGTGTTCGCCGCCGCCGCCGCCTTCGAGGCGCTGGAACACGCGGGCCTCCTCGACCATGCGAGCCTGGAGACGCGCACCGCAGTGCTGTTCGGCGCGGGCAGCGGCGGCAACGCCACCTTCGAGGAGGGCTTTTCCCGCATCTACGGCAAGCGGGCGGGCTCGGTCCATCCGCTGACCATCCCGAAGTCCATGGTGAGCGCTCCGGCGGCGCAGCTCTCCATGCTGTTCGGGATCAAGGGGCTGACCTACACCATCTCCAGCGCGTGTTCCTCCTCGGCCCATGCGCTCGGCGAGGCCATGCACATGATCCGGGCCGGACGCTGCGACGTGGCGCTGGCGGGCGGCGGCGAGGCGGCGCTGACGCTCGGCTCCTGGCTCGGCTGGTCGGCGCTGCGGGCCATGGCGAGCGACACCTGCCGTCCCTTCTCCGCCGGCCGCAAGGGCCTGGTGCTCGGCGAGGGCGCGGCCATGCTGGTGCTGGAATCAGAGGGCCACGCCAGAGCCCGCGGGGCCGAGCCGCTGGCGGAACTCGTCGCGATGGGCACGTCCTCGGACGCCCACCACCTGACGGAGACGCAGGCGCTCCGGGCGGTCTATGGCGAGGCCCTGGCGACCAAGCGGGTGGTCGCCACCAAGTCCGCCCACGGCCACCTCATCGGCGGCGGGGGCGCGCTGGAGTTCCTGCTGGGCGTGATGGCGCTGAGGCGCGGGGCCGCCCCGCCGGTGCTGAACTGGCTCGGCCTCGATCCGGAGTGCGACGTGCCGCTGGTGCTCGAGCCGGAGCCGCTCGACGTCGACTGGCTGCTCTCCAGCTCCTTCGCCTTCGGCGGGCTGAACGCGGTCCTGGTCGCCCGCCGCGTCTGATGCTTCAGTGCGCGGAGGTCGAGGCCGGGGCGGAGACCCGCGGCTCCGCGGGTGGTGGGCGGCGCGAAAGCCGGCGGCGGATCGGCCGGTCGTAGCGGGCGTCCAGCACCGTCGCCAGGAGCGCGACCGCGACCATGAAGGCCGCCGCCGTCGCCCAGGACGGCTGGAGTCCGAAGGGCGCCAGGAGCACGCCGGCCAGGACGCCGAGCGGCTGGTGGATGACGTAGACGGCGTAGGAGCTGAGGCCCAGCCAGCCGAACGCCCGCGCGCCGAGCGGCCCGGGCTCGCGCCCCACCGCCCACCAGGTCACGAGCGGGAAGACGCCCAGCACCAGGGCGAGTTCGTGGAGGCTGTGGAGCCGCCCGGTCGGATGGATCGCCAGCGCGGCCGGCGGCGCCAGCCAGCGGTTGTAGCCGCTGCCGG
>CAXUCS010000314.1:0-3678 GCA_964249365.1 uncultured Caulobacteraceae bacterium
CTCGTGGCGCCGCCGCCGACCGCCCCGGACGCCCAGGCGCTTGACACCGTCCCGGCGTTGGAGCCGACCAGCCCGCCCACGGTGTCCGTCGCGCCGTCGCCCCCGCCCGTGGCCGAGCCGGTCGCATAGGCGTTGGTGATGCTGCCTGCAGCATCCTGGCTGCCGGACGCCGCGTTCATCCCTACCAAGCCGCCGACGGCGCTAGCGGTCCCGCCAGCGTCCGCTCCGCCGCCGGTCGTCGCGCCGCTGCTGTAGGCGGCGTTGATGGCGCCGAGGTTGTCGCCGACGAGGCCGCCGACCGCCGACCCGCCGCCGCCGGACACGGAGCCGGTGGCGTAGGACAGGGTAATCGCTCCCGCGTTGGAGCCGGCCAGCCCTCCGGCGTCGTCGTCGTCGCCGCCGACCACCGCGCCGGTGGCGTAGCTTCGGGTCACCTGCCCGCCGCCGATGATTTCTCCGACCAGCCCGCCCGTGGCGCCGCCGGTGTCGCCTTGGACCGCTCCCGTTGCGTAGCTGCCCGTGATCAAGCCGCCGGAGCTCACCCCCGCCAGGCCGCCCACGGCGCCGTTCGCGCCGCCGTCGGAAACCGAGCCGCTGGCGTAGCTGTCGGAGATGGAGCCGCCGATGTTGTCGCCCACCAGTCCGCCGACGCTGTTGGTGGTCGTCACGGCGGTTCCCGTGATCGCGCCGTCCGCGCTCGAGGCGTTGATGGAGCCGAGGTTCCTGCCCGCCAGGCCGCCCACATGATAGAGGCTGCTGAGGCTCGTCAGGGCGCCTGCGCTGACGTCGCCACCGGCGTAGGACCCGGTGATCATGCCCTGGTAGTCGTTCAGCCCGACCAGGCCGCCGCTGTAGAGGCCGTCGGAGACGGCGACACTGGCCTCGGCGTTGGTGATCGCGCCGTCGTTGTCGCCCACCAGCCCACCCGCCTCGCCGAGATAGCCGGTGGAGGCGCTGCTGACCTGACCCTCGCCGGTGACGCCGATCAAAGTCCCGGCGCTGAAGCCGGCGAGGAGGCCGACGACCGAGGCGTTCTCGCCGCCGTCCAGGCCGCCCTGCACTTCGCCCGAGACCGTCAGGTCGCGCACCACGCCCGTGGCCCCCAGGCGCGAGAACAGTCCGACGTAGACGTCGGACGTGTCCACGATCTTCAGGTTCAGGATGCTGTTGCCCAGCCCTTCGAGCGTGCCGGTGAAGGGCGTCGTCAGCGTGGAGGCGAGTGGGGTCTGGCTGTAGCCGGCCCCGCCGTTGGAGCCGTCCACGGTTGCGGCGAGCGCATAGGACCCGGAGCGGCCGCCCGCAGCGGCGTCCGCGGCGAGATCGGCCGACAGGGTGGCGAGGTCGGCCACCAGGACATAGGGGGTGGGTGCGCCCGAGCCCGCGCCGATGGCGAGCGAGCCGGTGGGCTGGCCGTTGCTGCGGCCGGTGAACTGCACCACGCCGCCCTCGAAGCTGAGGGCGGCGCCGGCACCCGAGCCGGAGTTGTCGGTGATCAGGTTCAGCCCGCCGCCGCCCGACGCGGTGATGTTCGCGCCGATCACCAGGTCATGGAAGGAGGACAGCGTCAGCGAGGCGGCGGAGGACCAGCTGATCGGGGCCACGACGTAGAGGTCGCCGAGCGGCGCGGCCGTGCCGCCGGGGATGCTGGAGTAGACCGCCCCGAAGCCGGATGTCCCGCTCGCGGTGGTCTCCTCCGTCACGCTGGTGCCGGCGTTGAGCGCGGCGTCGATGGTCGTGGCGGCCGGCTGGTCGATGACGAGGTCGTCCGGGTCCACCGTCCACGTCCCGCCGTGGGCGTCGATGGTGGCCTGGCCGATGCTCACCTGGGCGCCGGAGGTCTCGATGGCTCCCGCCGCGCCGCCCCGTCCCTGCGCCTCCACGGTCCCGTCCACGTCGAGCGTCCCGCCGTCGGCGACCAGCCAGACGTGTCCGCCGCCGCTCTGCACGCCGGTCGCGCGGATCACGCCCGTGGTGTCGCCGGCCAGCGCATAGACGTTGCCGCCCTCCGCCCTGAGCTCGGCGTCCGCCGCCTGGATCAGGCCGGAGTTGGCGGCGCTGGTCCCAGGTCCCCCGATGAGGACGGAGAAGCGGCCCTCGTCCAGGCCCGCGTCCCTGATCAGCACCTCGGTCCCGGCCAGCAGGCCCACGTCGCCGCCGGGCGCGCGGATGGAGCCGGCGTTGGCGACCTGGGCGGCGGCCAGCACCACGTCGCCGCCGAGGCTGCCGATGCGGCCGTAGTTCACCACCGCCGCCGGGCTGGAGCCGGTCAGGCTAAGCGGTCCGCCGGCGAGGAAGGCGGTGTCGGACGTGTCCAGCGTGGACGCGACGAAGGTCCCGCCGACGTTCACCACGCCCGTTTTGCCCACGATCACGCCGTTGGGGTTGAGCAGGTAGACCGAGCCGGTGGCGCTCAACAGGCCGTCCAGCGATGAGACCGAGCCGCCGGTGACCCGGTTCAGCGTGGCGCCCGAGCCGTTCTGGAAGCTGACCCTGCCGCCCTGGCCGATGGAGAAGCTCGTCCAGTCGATGATCGCCTTGCCCGAGGACTGGCTGACCGTCAGCGCGGAGCCGGACGCCGGCCCGACCACCGCGGAACCCGCCGCCACCCTGCCGCCGGACGGCAGGACCGGACCCGCCAGCGCCGCCGATAAAGGCGCAAGCGCCGTGGACGCCAGCGCCGCCGCCAGCCATGTCGTCCGCTTCATTCAGAACGTCCCGCCCAAGGAGGCAGGCGCCAAGACCTACCGTCCAGAAAGCCGACGCCACCCGCACCGGCTCACGGGAGGAAAGCTGGCCAGGGCCGCGGGGTCTTGAAAAAACCTATGAAAAGACCTGAAAACTCCTAAATCCGGGCCGGTCGGTGGGCTGCATCGGCTCGCCCGGCTGACGTCCTGCGTCAGTCTGTCAGTCCGTCAGTGCGGCAAGGCCGCCAACTCGACCTTGGCCGCGCGATAGGCGGGAAGGTCTGGGTCCGCTTGTCGTCAACCGACGAAGAACGCCTGATACTCCCGCCTGGCGCCCGCACGGTCGCCCAATCGGCGGAGCGCCCGCGCGAGGCCGAGATGCGACAGCGGGTAGTGCGCCCAGTTGCTCCAGCCCGTGTGGGCGAGGATTTCGCGGAAGGCCGCGGCGGCGTCCACTATATCGCCTGACTGCAGCAGCGCCTGAGCACGGACATAGGGGGCGTCCAGATTGCGGAAGTGGTAGGGTCCGACCGCGTCCATCACCTTGACCGCTGCGCCTGGATCGCCCGCGCGTATCAGCAAGGTGGCGCGCGCTTCGGGCGCGTACTCGTCGTGCAGCAGGGTGTCCTCCGGCCAGCGGGCGAGCGCCCGGTCCAGCTCGCCGCGCACTTGCGCCGGATCGTTGAGCATGGCGGAGGTGAAGAGGTATTTGTCGGTGCGCAGCTCCGGCGGCGTCCTCTGCAGAACTCCATCAAGGCCAGCGTTTCGGCCACCTTGGCTCGGTGGCCACCTGCAGGACGGGCGACTGCTCCAAGTCCACCCTGAGTACACGCGGGACGACATGGTCGAAGACCGGCTCTCCCGTCTCGTTCTGCAGTTCCGCAACCACCACCTCGGTGCGGTCGGCCGCAAGCAGGGCATGTCGCCCGACCCTCAGCCAGGCCGCCGTCACGCCCGCGACGCCGAGCGCCCCGAGCGCCAGCACGGCCAGGAC
>CAXUCS010000315.1:0-3673 GCA_964249365.1 uncultured Caulobacteraceae bacterium
CTCCTGAATGCCGCCTTCGTGGTGGGCGAGGGGGTCTACGGCGTGCTCGGCCATTCCATGGCGCTCCTGGCCGACGCCGGGCACAACCTCGGCGACGTGCTCGGCCTCCTGGCCGCCTGGGCCGCGGCGGCGCTCGCCCGGAGGAAGGCGTCGGAGCGGTTCTCCTATGGCCTCGGCTCCAGTTCCGTGCTGGCCGCGCTCCTGAACGCGGTGGTGCTGCTGGTGGTCACCGGCGCGGTGGTGGCGGAGGCGGTGCGCCGCCTGTTCGAGCCCGAGCCGGCGGCGGGCTTCGTCGTCTTGGCGGTGGCGGCCGCGGGCATCGCGGTGAACGGCTTCACCGCCGCCCTGTTCGCCTCCGGCCGCACGGGCGAGCTCAATAGCCGCGCCACCTTCCTCCACATGCTGTCCGACGCGGTGGTGGCGATGGGGGTGGTGGTGGCCGGCGCGGTGATCCTCGTCACCGGCTGGACCTGGCTCGACCCCGTGGTCAGCCTGGCGATCTCCGCGGTGATCCTGTGGGGCGCCTGGAGCCTGCTGCGCGAGTCGCTCGCCATGGCGCTGGACGCCGCGCCGGCCTGGATCGAGCCGGCGCAGGTGCGCGCCCATCTTCTGGGGCAGGACGGGGTGGCGGGGCTGCACGACCTGCACATCTGGTCGATGTCGACCACCGAGACGGCCCTGACCTGCCACCTCCTCATGCCTCGGGGCCATCCCGGCGACCGGGCGCTCCAGGCGATCTGCGAGGGGCTGCAGACCCGCTTCCGGATCGGGCACTCCACCCTGCAGGTGGAGACCGACGCCTCCGCCGACTGCCGGCTGCAGGCCGCGCACGCGCCGCCCTGAGCCGCCGGCCCGGCCCTCAGTTCAACGAGCGGGGCGCGGCCGGCAGGTCGAGCGAGAAGGCGGGGATCTCCACGTCGAACTGGCCCGCGGTCTCCGCCGCCATGCGATAGCTCCCCCGCATCACGCCGGACGGCGTGCGAAGCGGGCAGCCGCTGGTGTAGCGGAACCGCTCGCCGGGCTGCAGCACCGGCTGCTCGCCCACCACGCCCAGCCCCTTGACCTCCTCGGTCCGGCCGAGCGCGTCGGTGATCAGCCAGCGCCGCGCTAGGAGCTGGACCGTCGCCGCGCCGCCGTTCTCCACCTCTATGTGGTAGGCCCACACCCAGCGGCGCTCCGCCGGCTCGGACTGGTCGGGCAGGTACTCCGGACGCACCCGCACCGTGACCCCTTGGGTGACCGCCTCGTAGCCTGCGCCGCTCACCGTGCGCGCCCCGCGGCGTCCAGCGCCCGGGCGAGGTCGCGCCCGAGGTCGGCCGGGTCTTCCAGCCCCACCGACAGCCGCACGCAGCCCTCCGTCAGCCCGATGGCGAGCCGGTCGGCCTCGGGCGTGGAGCGGTGGGTGGTGGTGGAGGGATGGGTCGCCATCGACTTGGCGTCGGCCAGGTGGTTGGGGATGTCCACGTTCTGCCGCGCGTTCAGGAACGCGAGCCGAGGTCGAAGGCCATGATGGTGCCGCCCGCCTTCATCTGCCTGGCGGCGATCTGCGCCTGGGGATGGTCGGCGCGGCCTGGATAGAAGATGCGGCGCACCGCCGGATGCGCCGCCGCCGCATCGGCCAGGGTGGCGGCGGTGGCGCTCTGGCGAAGGACGCGCAGTTCCAGCGTCTCCACGCTCTTCAGCAGCACCCAGGCGTTGAAGGGCGAGAGCGCCGGGCCGGTGTGGCGCATCAGGTCCTTGTAGGCCTCGTCAAGCAAGCCTTCGTCGCCCAGCACCAGACCGCCCAGCACCCGCCCGCCGCCGTCGATGTGCTTGGTGGCCGAATAGATCACGAGGTCCGCGCCGAGCGTGAGCGGCGCCTGCAGGATCGGGCTGGCGAAGGCGTTGTCCACCACCAGCCTGGCGCCGGCCGCGTGCGCGATGGCGGCGACCGCTGAGATGTCGATGATCTCCAGGAGCGGGTTGGCCGGGCTTTCCATGAAGAAGACGCGGGTCTCGGGCCTGACCGCGTCCCGCCAGGCGCCGAGGTCGGTTCCGTCCACCAGCGTCGACCCCACGCCGAAACGCGGCAGGAGCTGGGTGATGATCCAGCGGCAGGAGCCGAACAGCGCCCGGCTGGCCACCAGGTGGTCGCCGGCCTTGAGCAGGCCCGTGAGCGCCAGGTTCACCGCCGCCATGCCGGACGCCAGCGCCCGCGCCCCGCCCGCGCCCTCCAGGAGCGCCATGCGGTCTTCGAACATCTTGACCGTCGGGTTGCCGTAGCGGGCGTAGATGAAGCCCGGCTCCTCGCCGGAGAAGCGGCGGTCCGCGGCTTCCGCGCTCTCGTAGGCGAAGCTCTGGGTCAGGTAGATCGGTTCGGCGATCTCGCCATGGGGGCTGCGGGCCAGCCCGCCGCGCACGAGCCGCGTGGCCGGCCCCCAGTCCTTGGGCGTTTCGCTCAACTCAGCCTCGCGCGCGCTTGGTCATCGCGTCGGCATGGCGGGGAAGGCGGGCGCAGGTCAAGCGCCGTGCGGCGCCAGAAGCGCTCGACGCCGCTTACAGCGCGGCTGGGCGCGGCCAAGGGGGCGCTTGCCAAGCCTTGAGGCCGCGGCGAGTGTCGCGCCCCGTTTCAGTCATGAGGTTCTGCCGTTTGACCCCGTCCGCCGGCATCCTGCCCTACCAGGCGCTCGAGACGCTGATGCAGGGGGGCGCGATCCATGCGGAGGCGGCCTTCCTCGCCGACCAGCTCCAGCCCGCCAGCCTGGACCTGCGGCTCGGCGGGACGGCCTGGCGGGTGCGGGCCTCCTTCCTGCCGGGGGCCGGGCGCAGGGTGGAGGAACGGCTGGCGGACGTGGCCATGCACCGGCTCGACCTGTCGGGCGGCGCGGTGCTGGAGCGGGGCTGCGTCTATATCGCCGAGCTGCAGGAACGGCTCGCCCTTCCGCCGGACGTCGCCGCCCGGGCCAATCCGAAGAGCTCCACGGGCCGGGTCGACGTCTTCGTGCGGCTGCTCAGCGACGGGGGCGCGACCTTCGACGACGTGGCCGCGGGCTATGGCGGCCGGCTTTACCTGGAGATCGCGCCCCAGACCTTCTCGGTCCTGGTGCGCACGGGCACGCGGCTGAACCAGCTCCGGCTGAAGCGGGGGCCGCCCGCGCCCCTTTCGGTCAGAAACGTCAGGGTGGACCTGCAGGGCGGCGCGCTCGCGGGCTTCCGCGCCCGCCGCCACGCGGGCGTCGTCGACCTCGACCGGGAGGACGGCCACGACCCCCGCGACTTCTGGGAGCCGCTGGAGGCGCGCCCCAACCGCGGCGGCGCGGGCGAGGTGCTGCTCGATCCCGGCGAGTTCTACATCCTGGCGTCCAAGGAGGCGGTGGAGATCCCTTCCGACCAGGCTGCCGAGATGACGCCCATCGACCCCTCGGTGGGTGAGTTCCGCGTCCACTACGCCGGCTTCTTCGATCCGGGCTTCGGGACGGAGGAGGCGCTGGGCGCCGGCTCGCGTGCGGTCCTGGAGGTCAGGAGCCACGAGACGCCCTTCCTGCTGGAGGACGGCCAGACGGTGGCGCGGCTGGTGTTCGAGCCGTTGACGGCGCGTCCGACGCGTCTCTACGGCTTCCATGGCTCTCACTACCAGCGCTAGGGCCTCAAGCTTTCCAAGCACTTCCGGGCGTGGGCTTGAGCGCTTCAGGAG
>CAXUCS010000316.1:0-3650 GCA_964249365.1 uncultured Caulobacteraceae bacterium
GCCCCGCACCAGGCGACGCGCCAGCTGCACGCGGCGCTGGACGAGGTAGGCGTGGGGCGTCAGCCCAGTCGCCCGGGCGAAGGCGCGCATGAGCTCGAAGCGGCTTAGGCCCGCAAGCGCGGCCATCCCCGCGAGGGGGTAGGGAGCGGCCGGATCGTCGTCGATCCGCTCGCGCACGCGCGCAACGCGTTGATTGGCATGAGGCGCGGGCGCCCGCATCGGCTCGAGCAGGGCCGCGAAGAGCAGGAGCAGGCGCTCGCTGAGGCCCTCTCCTTCCGCATCCTGCAGGGCCGCCGCCCTGGCCGCCTGGAAGAGGCGGCCCACATGCGCGTCGTCCACTACGGGCGCGTGCAACTCGCGCGCAGCGAACCGGCCCTCGCTAAGGTCCGCCACCACGCTCCCGACCAGGTCTGGGGAGACGTAGAGCATGGACCAGGCCCGCTCCTCGCCAATGGGCGCGCCGTCGTGCGCTTCCGCAGGGTTGACGGTGATGACCTGGCCCGCGCCGGCCTCCACCGCGCCCCGCCCGCTCCAGGAGCGCTGGGCGCCGGTCAACAGGAGTCCCACCCCGAACTCCTCGTGGCTGTGGCGGGCGAAGGCGCGGGCGGAGCGCGCGTCTACGGCGGTGACGGCTCCGCCGCGCAGGGAGCGGACCTGGAAGGCGTCGGCCATGCTCCACCGTCTCGCACAGCTCCGCGGTGCCGACGAGGGTATGCGAGTCAGCTCCGGGCAGGTATTCAGCTAGCGTCTGCGACACGCTGCAGGAGCGCTGGAAGGTCGCGTTCTTGGAGGGAGGCGCGAGTCCAAATTGGGGCGCGAAGCGGCCGGCAGTTGAAGCTATGTCCCATGCCCTCGCGCCGCTTCCATAAAGGACGTTATGTGTGACAATAGGCTCCGCGAGGGTGAGGCCTGGCGCTACAAGGAGTCAGTCAAAAGGCTACAAGCGGCCGTCGACGCGTGTGGAACCACCTTGAACGCCTGAACGCAGGCGTCCACCTGACAGCTCATTAGCCCGACCACAGGACCTGAACAGACCCTCATGACGGCCGCCACCGAAGCCACGCCCGAGACCCGTCCGTTCGAGGCCGACGTCGCCCGCCTGCTCCAGCTGATGGTGCACTCGGTCTACTCGGACAAGAACGTCTTCCTCCGCGAGCTGATCTCCAACGCCGCCGACGCCTGCGAGAAGCTGCGCTACGAGGCGCTGAGCGACGCCGCTCTCCTCGGCGACGACGGCCAGCCGCGAATCACCGTGACGCTCGACGCCGGGGCGCGACGGCTGAGCGTGGAGGACAACGGCATCGGCATGAGCGAAGAGGAGCTCAGCGAGGCGCTGGGCACCATCGCTAGGTCCGGCACCCGCGCGTTCATGGAGCGGGTCGCCAGCGCCAAGGACGCGGAGGGGAGCCACTTGATCGGCCAGTTCGGCGTCGGCTTCTATTCGGCCTTCATGGTGGCTGACCGGACCGAGGTGCTGTCGCGCCGCGCGGGTACGGACAGGGCGGCCCTGTGGTCCTCCGACGGGCAGGGCGCCTACACGATCCAGCGGGTCGACCCGGCTGAGGCGCCCGCCCGCGGCACGCGCGTGATCCTTCACCTGAAGGAGGACGCGCTCGGCTACACGGAGGCCCACACGGTCGAGCGGACGGTCAAGTCCCAGTCCGGCCACGTGCCCGTGCCCCTCTTCCTGAAGGACAAGCCGGACGCCGAACCCCGCCAGATCGCCGACGGCGCCGCGCTCTGGACTCGGCCCAAGGCGAAGATCACGCCCGAGGAGTACACCGACTTCTACAGGAGCGTGGCCGGCCAGTTCGACGCGCCCGCCCTGACCCTGCACTATCGCGCCGAAGGCCTGCACGAGTATTCCGTCCTGGCTTTCGTACCGGAGACCAAGCCGTTCGACCTGTTCGATCCCGACAGGGCCGGCCGGATGAAGCTCTACGTGCGGCGGGTGTTCATCACCGACGAGGCCCAGGTCCTGCCCCGTTACCTCCGCTTCGTGCGAGGGCTGGTCGACTCCGACGACCTGCCGCTGAACGTATCGCGCGAGATGATCCAGGACAGCCCGATCCTCGCTGCGATCCAGAAGGGCGTGGCCAACCGGCTGCTGTCCGAGCTCGACAGGCTCGCCGGGGCCGACGACGCCGCCTACGGCAAGGTCTGGGACAACTTCGGCGCCGTGCTGAAGGAGGGCCTCTATGAGGACTACGCGCGCCGGGCGACCCTTTTGGGGCTGGCGCGCTTCAGGACGACTGCGTCGACGACCGATTGGCGCTCGCTCAAGGATTACGTCGCGGAACTGAAGGAGAGCCAAGACGCCGTCTACTACGCCACGGGAAGCGACCTGGACCGGCTCGCATCCTCTCCCCAAATCGAGGGTTTCCGCGCCCGCGGGATCGAGGTGCTGTTGCTGACCGACCAGGTCGACAGCTTCTGGGTGACGAGCGGCCTCGACTACGAGGGCAAGCCGTTCAAGTCCGTCACGCAGGGCCTTTCCGATCTCGGCCAGATCCCGCTGCTCGAAGGCGAGGCCCCCGCCGCGGCGGCGTCGGAGGAAGTCCAAGCCTTCATCGGCTTCGTCAAGACGGTGCTCGGCGACGCCGTCGCCGACGTTCGCGCCTCCGATCGCCTGACGGAGAGCGCCGTGTGCCTGGTCGCGCCCGAATATGGCATGGACCGGCAAATGGAAAGGCTGCTCGCCAGCGCCGGCCGGCTCGGCGCCCAGGCCAAGCCGATCCTGGAGCTCAATCCCCGCCACGACCTCATCGCGAGGCTGAGCGGCTTCGGCGAGGTCGACCGCTCCCTGCGCGAGGACGCCGCCCGCCTCCTATTTGACGAGGCAATGATCGCAGATGGCGAGCAGCCGGTCGACCCGCGCGGCTTCTCGGCAAGATTAGCGCGGGTGATCGGCCGCGCGATTGATGAGCTGACGTAAGAACTCCTGATTTTATGGAGGCAGACGTCTATCTAACATGGGAGTTGCCATTACAATCTGGCGCGTACATCTCAGTCGCGCAGAAGGGTTCATTATCGGAAATCAAGCTACCGTCCTGACAGCTGCGCGTACGACTTAGGGCCTGAGCGCTCGATTCTCAGCACGACCCGAGTGTGCTCTTGGTCGAAGCGTTTGACAACTAAGGTGGAGGCGGCTCCGCCGCATCGACACCGAAAGGCTCGTGTCTCGAACACAGCCGTCCCTTCCTGCTCCCAGCTCGGTCCGTACCGCCAGCGCTCCGCCGGCGGGCTGGCCTTCCGCCCGCAGCGGCCGCACGCCACCTCGACAACAAGGGGGCGCGCGACGTGTTCGCAGGCGTGAGCGGTCCTTCTTCGCTACTGGTTATGTGCAAGCGGCCACGATCTTCCATCAGCGAAAGTCCCGGGTCGGCACCTTGATGCTCGAGCCGATGCGGAGATCTCGATGATAGTCCTCCTTCGGGCGCGGCGGCGCCGGAACGCGTGCGTCCGGTCCGCCGCCGTGCGTCGCGCCGTCGCCTCGCCCGCGAGGGATGGAGACGTGGTTATGAGAACCAAGGTTGCCCGACCCGCCGACGGAGCGGAGCTCGTGTTGATGGCGAGGTGAAACTCCCCATAACGGTGGAGTGCGCCCCTCGGGGTGGACAATGTCAGGCGGCGGATTTGACCTGCTGTCG
>CAXUCS010000317.1:0-693 GCA_964249365.1 uncultured Caulobacteraceae bacterium
GGGCTGGGCCTCCTGGCGATGTGGACCCCCGCCGCGGCCGCCTGGCAGGGACGGCGGCGAGCGGCGCCCCGAGCCGAGCCGCCCCGGCCGGTACGGGCCGATGACGCGGAGAGCCGCCTCCTGTCGACCCTCCTCGACCAGACCCCGGCGCCGCTCCTGACCCGCGACGCCGAGGGCGTGGTCCAGGCCCGCAACCGCGCCGCCCGAAGGCTTTTCCGTACCGACGGGCGGGTGGTCGATCCGCCCGCCGGCCTGCTGGACGCCCTGGCGGCGGCGTCGGGGACCGAACGGCTGACATTCCAGGACGGCGACGGCGCAGCACCCCGCACCTATGCGATCGCCTTGGCCGACATCCTCTCGACGGGCGGGCCGCTGCGGCTGGCGGTGCTGCTCGATATCGAGCCGGAGGTCCGGGCGGCGGAGGCCAAGGCGCTCCGCGAGCTGCTGCAGGTCCTGAGCCACGAGATCATGAACGCCCTGACCCCGGTCGCCTCACTCGCCGACACCGCCGTCGAGCTGATGACCAGTCCCGCGCCCGAAGCCCAGGCGCAGGCGGTGGACGCGGTCGGGACTTTGGCGCGGCGGGCCAGGGCGCTGGCGCGCTTCGCCGAAGACTACCGCAGGCTCGCGCGCCTGCCCGCGCCCGTCCGGCGCCCCGTCCTGATCGACGACATCCTGGCGGAGGTGGAACGG
>CAXUCS010000317.1:703-3636 GCA_964249365.1 uncultured Caulobacteraceae bacterium
GGAACGGCTGTCGGCGAGCCGCTGCAGCGCCAGGGGCGTGCGCCTGACGGCGCCCCGTCCGCCCGCGCCGATCGGGGCCGAGCTCGATCCCGACCAGATCGTCCAGGCCGTCCTGCACCTCGTCACCAACGGGACCGAAGCGGTAGGGGCGGGCGGAACGGTGGTGGTGACGGCGTCCGCGGCGTCCGGCCGCGCCGTCTTCCGCGTGCAGGACGACGGCGCTGGTGTCCGCTCCGCCGACCGGGAGCGCATCTTCCAGCCGTTCTTCACCACCAAGCCGGACGGATCGGGCATCGGCCTCAGCCTGGCGCGCCAGATCGCGCGCGCACACGGGGGCGAGCTGACGCTCGTCAGCGATTCCACCCGACCGGGCGCCGCGTTCGAACTCACCCTCTGAAACGAGACATGATGGCGGGCGCAGCTCAGGGCGCGGGGTCGCTCAGCATCGGGAGCTGGGCGAGGAAGGCGGCCTCGTCCTCCAGGCAGCGGAGGTCCAGGACCAGCCGGTCCTGCGACACGCGGCCGACCACCGGTATGGGCAGGGCGCGCAGCCGCGCCGACAGCGCCTGCAGCGCCGCCCCCGCCTTGCCTCCCGCCGGGGCGAGCGCCAGCGCCACGCTGGGGATCACCTCCAGGGGAAGCGAGCCGCTCCCCACCTGGCTCTTGACCGCCGCCGTCTCGACCCGCCAGCCGGGTCCGAGTGCGGCCGCCAGGGGCGGGCCGATCCGCTCCGCGACCGCCGCGATCTCCTCCACGCCGCGCGTGAGGAGGCGCAGCGTCGGCAACTCCGCCTTTAGCCGGTCGGGCGTGCGGTAGGCCAGCAGCGTCGCCTCCAGCGCCGCCAGGGTGATCTTGGACACGCGCAGCGCCCGCTTCAGCGGATGGCGGCGGATGCGCGCGACCAGGTCCGCCCGCCCCACGATCAGCCCCGCCTGGGGACCGCCGAGCAGCTTGTCGCCGCTGAAGGTGACCACGTCCGCGCCCGCCGCGACCGCTTCGCGCACCGTCGGCTCACGGGGCAGGCCGTAGGCTGTGAGATCGATCAGGCTGCCCGCACCGAGGTCGCTGACGAGGGGCAGGCCGGCGTCGTGGGCGACGGCTGCGACCTCGGCCGGCGCGACCTCCGCGGTGAACCCCTGGATGCGGTAGTTGCTGGCGTGGACCTTCATCAGGACGGCCGTGTCCGGGCCGATCGCCTCGGCATAGTCGCCGCGGTGGGTCCGGTTGGTGGTCCCGACCTCCACCAGCCTGACGCCCGCGCTCCGCATCACGTCGGGGATGCGGAAGGCGCCGCCGATCTCCACCAGCTCGCCGCGGGAGACCACCGCCTCGCGCCCGCCCGCTAGCGCAGCCAGCACCAGGAGCACGGCGGCCGCATTGTTGTTCACGACGGTTGCAGCCTCGGCCCCCGTCAGCTCGGTCAGCACCGCCTCGACCAGGGTGTCGCGCTCGCCGCGGCCTCCGGTCTGGAGGTCGAACTCCAGGTTCGCCGCCTCGCGCATCGCCAGGGCGGCCTGCTCCACCGCCCGCTCCGACAGGAGCGCCCGGCCGAGATTGGTGTGCAGCACCGTGCCGGTGAGATTGAACACCCGCCGCAGCGACGGCCGGCTCCGCGCCTCCAGCCGGGCGCACACTTCGGCTCCAAGCCGCACCTCATCCGCCGCCCCCTGCCCCGGCTCGCTCCGTCGGGCTCGATGGACGTCCAGGACAGCCCGCACCGCCTCCACCAGGGCCACACGGCCATGGAGCGCCTCCAGGCCGGAGAGCGGCAGGGACCGCATCAGGCGGTCGACGGAAGGAAGAGGACTGGGGGTTCGGCCGGACGTCATGGCGACTGCGGGGGCACGCCGGCTTATGCCCGGGCCTCGCCGTCCGGCCAAGACCCTCTGCAACCTCCAGGTTCGGCGCCGCTCTGCTCGGTCAGTCCTTGACGGCGCCCGCCTCGCTTACCTACCCCGCTTCCCACGACCATGGCGGCAGCGGAGAACGCGCGCCGCCCCAGGGTCGGGAAGGGACGGGAGCTGTCCATGGCGTTCGGGCGAGGCTTAGGTCTGTCGATCCGGCGGGCTGCGACCGTTCTGGCCGGCCTCCTGCTCCTGCCCGCCGCCGCGGTCGCGGCTCCGCCCGAGCCGCTCAACGTCGGCATGGTGCCGGACGCGGGCGCGACCCAGATCTCGGTGGCGGAGAAGGCGCCGCTGCAGGCCTATCTGGAGCATGCGCTCGGCCGCCCCGTGCACCTCCTCGTCCCCACCAGCTACAACGCCACGGTGGAGGCGCTCGGCGGCGGCTCGCTGGACATCGCCTATCTCGGCGGCCTCACCTTCGTGAAGGCCCGGGCGACCTACGGCGTGCGGCCGCTGGTGCAGCGTGACATCGACCAGCGCTTCCATTCGCTTTTCATCACGCGACCCAGCTCCGGCATCGCCCGCCTCGCGGACCTCAAGGGCAGGAGCTTCTGCTTCGGCGACATCAACTCCACCAGCGGCCACCTCTACCCCTACAAGGTCATGAAGGCCGCGGGCGTGGGGCCCGGCCAGGGGCTCGGCTCGTTCCGCTACACCGGCAGCCACCCGGCCACGATCCAGGCGGTGGCGGCGGGCGCCTGCGCCGCCGGGGCGGTGGACGAGACGGTGTTCAAGAGCCTCGTCGCCGAGGGCAAGGTCGCGCCCGGTCAGCTCAAGGTGTTCCTCACCGCCGGTCCCTTCGCCGACTACGTCTGGGTCGCCCGCAGGGGCGTCGACCCCCGCGCGGCGCAGGCCTTCTCCGACGCCCTCCTCAGGCTCAGCGCCCCGCAGGACCGGCAGGTGCTGTCGATCCTGCGGGGCGACCGCTACGTGCGGGCGAGCGACGCGGAATATGCCGACGTGGAGGCGGTCGCCAAGGCGCTCGGGCTGATGTGATGGACGGGGCTCGCTCCGGGCCGGGCGCGGAGT
>CAXUCS010000318.1:0-3630 GCA_964249365.1 uncultured Caulobacteraceae bacterium
GCCTGGTGGAGGCGGGGCTGGTGCAGGCGCTGGCGATCGGGCCGGGCCGGGCCGGCTTCATGCTGGAAGCGCCCGCGGACGCGGTGGAGCGCTACGCCCCCGTGCGCGACGCTGCGGAAGCGGCGCTGCGGGGCGTGGCGGAGGTCCGTCGCGCCCAGGTGGTCCTGACCGCGGAGGGCGGCGCCCCCGGCCGCTTCGAGGTCCAGACCCGCCGCGCCTCTGCGCCCCCTTCTGTCTCCGCCCGCCTGCCGCCGGACGCCCAGGCCAGCCTGCACCCGTCCAGGCCCGAGGCGCGGCCCCAGGCCGTGCCGTTCGTGAAGCACGTGGTGGCGGTGGCGTCCGGCAAGGGCGGGGTCGGCAAGTCCACCGTGGCGGTGAACCTCGCGGTGGCGCTGGCGCGAAGCGGGCTGAAGGTGGGCCTTATGGACGCCGACATCTACGGCCCTTCGGTCCCGCGTATGCTGGGGCTGAGCGGGGAGCCTCGCGTCACCGCCGACAAGAAGCTGGTGCCGCTGGAGGCCTATGGGCTGAAGACGGTCTCGATCGGCTTCATCGTGGACGAAGGCTCGCCGATGATCTGGCGCGGGCCGATGGCGTCCTCCGCCATCACCCAGTTCATCACGGACGTGGCCTGGGGCTCGGCCGGCGACGAACTGGACCTTCTGGTCATCGACATGCCTCCGGGCACCGGCGACATCCAGCTCACCCTGGCGCAGAAGGTGAAGGTGGACGGCGCGGTGATCGTCTCCACGCCCCAGGAGGTGGCGCTGATCGACGTCCGCCGCGGGGCGGGCATGTTCCGCAAGACGGGCGTGCCGATCCTGGGCGTGGTGGAGAACATGGCCTACTTCCCCCATCCGACCACCGGCGCGCCCATCCCGATCTTCGGCCGCGGCGGGGCGCGGGCGGTCGCGCTGGAGGTCGATGCGCCGTTCCTGGGCGAGTGCCCCATCGACATCGCGTTGCGCGAAGCCTGCGACGCCGGCCATCCGCTGGCTGACGCCCAGCCGGACGGGCCGACCGGGCGGCTCTTCGCCGACATCGCCGCCCAGCTCCGCCGCAGCCTGTCCATCTGAGCCGAGAGAAGCTCCCGCCGTGCCCGACGCCGCCGAACCGTCCGCCCCGTCCTCCGCCACCCAGGGGTTCGTCTTCAACCACACCATGCTCCGGGTGAAGGACGCGGCGGCGTCGCTGGACTTCTATCGGCGGGTGCTGGGGTTCTCGCTGATCGCGGAGCGCCACATCCCGGAAGCGAAGTTCAGCCTCTACTTCCTGATCCTTGACCCGGAGGAAGCGACGCGCGCGCCGTCCCATCCCTTGGAGCGGCGGGCCTGGCAGGCGGGCCTGAAGGGCGTGCTGGAACTCACCCACAACCACGGGACCGAGAACGAGCCAGGCCCGGTCTACCACGGCGGCAACAGCGACCCCCGCGGCTTCGGCCACCTCTGCGTCGCCGTGCCGGACGCGCGCGCGGCCTGCGCCCGCTTCGACGAGCTCGGCGTCGACTACCAGAAGCGGTTGGGCGAAGGCTCCATGAAGGACATGGCCTTCATCAGGGATCCTGACGGGTACTGGATCGAGATCATCCAGCCGACCCCGATGACCGCATGAGCGAGCCCGGCGCCGCTCGCCGACGATGGCGCGTGTGGCTCACGCTGAGCGAACTGGTGGGCGTGCTGGCGCTCCTGATCGCCGGGCTGAACTTCTGGGAAGGCCACCACGCCCGCGTGCTCGACACCCGCCGCCAGGCCAGCGCCAGCGAGGCCCACGCCGCCCTGGTGCTGGAGGCCACGCCGGACCCGGACGGCGGCCGCCTGGCGCTGCAGCCGATGAACCCGGCCCAGGCGGTCCAGAGCCAGCGCTACCTCTTCCCCCGCGCGGTGCTCGGCCACGCCATGGAGGTCGACGCGGCCCGGCCCCAGATCGACCTCGGCTGGATCGCCGACGGCCTGCGCGCCGACATCGTCCGGCGGCGCAAGGCGGGGACGGCGGCGGCGCAGGGCGAGGCCGAGATGCCGGTGGGCGTCGTCACCACCTATGTGGAGGACGGGCAGGTGCTGACGGACGCGTCGCTCTACCGGGTGGGCTACAGCTGGCGCTCGCGCTTCCTCGGCGGCCCGGCGCTCGTACTCCAGGGCCTCTCGCTGGCGCGCCGCCACCTGTCGGGAGGCCTGCAGGGCGCGGTGGAGTCGAGCTGGACACGCCAAGCCGGCGCATAGAGCCCCTCAGCTGCCGGTCGCAACCTCGATGGTCGCCTCGCCCCGGCCGAGCGGATCGGGGAAGGCCTCGTCCTCGGCCGTGAAGGACAGCGACACGGAGTTGATGCAATAGCGCAGACCCGTCGGCCGCGGCCCGTCCGGAAAGACGTGGCCCTGGTGGCTGTCGCAGCGGGCGCAGCGCGTCTCGGTGCGCGTCATGCCGTAGCTCCGGTCCACGATCGCGCGGACGTGGTCCTCGTCGTAGGGCGTGGTGAAGGAGGGCCAGCCCGTGCCGCTCTCGAACTTCGCCACCGCACGGAACAGCGGCAGGCCGCACAGCCGGCAGCAGTAGGCGCCGGCCTTCTTGTTGTTCAGGAGCCCGCCGCAGAAGGGCGCCTCGGTGCCGTGGTTAAGGAGCACGCGCCGCTCCTCCCCCGTCAGGGCAGCCTCCAGCCGGCCCCGCGCGTCCGCCGAGGGCGGCGACAGGTCGAAGCCCGAGGCGGAGCGTCGGGAGGCGGTCGGTGCGGCGGCGCCGTCGGGCGTCATAGGCGGACTCCGATGAGGGTCGTTGCGATATAGGGGGCCGGCTGGGGCTTCACCATTAACCGATGGTCAAAGCCGAGGCGTCTAGGCTGGATCCGATTGGGGGCGAGAACGATGCCGATGTCCGTTGTGGAGCTGGAGGGCTGCCTGCGCGAGGCCTTCCCCGACGCGGACATCCGGATCGAGGACCTCGCCGGCGACGGCGACCACTACCGAGCGCGGGTGGAGAGCGCCGCCTTTCACGGCCTCCCGCGCGTGCGCCAGCACCAGCTCGTCTACGCCGCGCTGAAGGGGCGCATGGGGGGCGTTCTGCACGCCCTGGCGCTCGAGACCGCGCCCCGGCCGGGCTAGAGCCTCATGCGCTACCGCCCCTTCAGCGCCGACGGCCGCTCCAGCTCGGCGGTCAGCCTGGCGATCGCGCCGGGCGCGACCGTGCGCCAGGCGTTCGAGCTCCTCTGCGGGGCTCTGGAGTGCGGCATCAACACCTTCAGTGTACCGGCAGGGGACGAGGCGTCGGCCGAGGCGATCCGGCGGGCGATCGGAGCGGTCGGCCGCCGGGTCCTGATCCTCATCCTCAGGGTGGACCTCAAGGCGGCGAGCTTCGAGCGGCAGGTGCGCGCAGCGCTCCGCGCCAGCGGCGCCGGCTTCTTCGATGTGGCAATGATCGACCGCCCGGCGCCCGAGGACCTGACGCCGGCCGTGCTGGCCGACCTCCGGGCCCTGCGCCCGGCGCGCATGGCGGCCCAGCTGGCGCTCGCGGCGGAGGCGCCGCTGGTGCAGGCGCAGCTCGACGGTCTCGACTTCGACATGGTCGCGCTGCGCTACAATGTAGCGTCCGGCTGGGCGGAGCGGAACGTGCTGAAGCTCGCCGCCGACCGTGGCCTGGCGG
>CAXUCS010000319.1:0-3629 GCA_964249365.1 uncultured Caulobacteraceae bacterium
CGCCGACGATCTCCGCGCCACCGGAGAGCGCGATGACGAGGAGCCGGAACTCCAACCCGGGCAGACGCCACTCGAGGGCGCGCGCCAAGCCGTTGAGATCGCGCGGGCGGACCGCGCTCTTCTGGGCGCCATGCGGATCCCAGGGAAGGTCCGTCTCCGGACCGCTCCGGAGGAACAGGACGGGGCCGGGCGGCCTACAGCCCTCCACGCAGCCCTTGTACTTGTGCGACATCTTCGAACGGCAGCGCTCCACCGCCTCCGCGCTGAAGCGCACCCGCCCATCCTCCATCCTTCGAAACTCGTGATGGTAGAGGAGGTCGTAAGCGGCGCAGCGGACCGATGTGCCCTCGTTGGCGCAGATGAAGTCCGCGCCCACCCTCGCTCCGTCGTCGGCCAGGAGGTCGGGGATCGACGTCAGGGGGGTGACCAGCCAGTCGAAGAGGCCGCGTACGCTGAGCCGTCCGAGCCGGCGTAGCTGGTGAGCGGGTTCACAGTCGGCGCCGAGGCTGACCGCATGTGTGAAAGCGAGGCCCGGGAAGATCGGGGGCTTGGCGGGCGCGCTCACGGCAGAACCCGCAGGCACACGGCTTCCACGCCCAAGCCGAGCCGCCTCTCGTCGGCGGGCGGGTCGAGCACGCCCTTGGGTCTGAGCAGGAGGAGCTTGACCTCGAGCACGCCCGGCGTCGCGGCCCCATCGAGTGGACACAAGAGGGCGAGCCGCCCCGGGCCTTCCCCGAGGCTGAACAGCTGCGGTGCGGCGCCGTTCGCCGTCACCAGCACGTCGCAAGCGCCTTCCGGCGCGAAGGTCCTCGCGACCTGCAGCTCCAGGACGCCTTGCCCGCCCGCCAGCCCGTGCCGCAAGCGGATCATCGCGCAGTCGCCATCCGTCCACCGTCCCCAGGCCTCGCGCCAGGAGAAGCCCTCGACGAAGACGGGGTCCGCGTCCTCGGACGCGGCCAGCAGACGCCGTCCCGGCACATAGGGGCGCGGCGAGGCGCTAAAGCGTTGAAGGAGGCGGCGGGGGTCCGGCTCTTCATCCCAGGCCGTGGCGACCTCGCCCAGGAGAGCCTCCACCGCTCCGGCTTCCTCCGCGGTCAGCACGTTGATCTCCTCGGGCAGGCGACGGATCAGGGTCGCCGACGCGTGGACGGGCAGGTCGAGCCAGTCCCAGACGCCGCGCATCACGCCGTCCGCGTCCTCGCAAAGCGTCTCGTACTTAACGATGTGCGCGGCGGAGCCGAGGCGGTCGACGAGTTCGGCGGCCAGTCTGCAGGCGAGCCACCATTCTTCCGCGGCCTCCTGGACGGACGTGATGGGCCAGATGTCCCCGCCCCGCTGCTGGCGGGCGCGGCGGATCAGCGAGGAATTGATGACAGCCCGCGGGTTGCGCAGGATGACAAGCAGCCTCAGGCCCGGCAAACGCTGCAGGAGGTAGTCGACGTCCTCCCAGTCGCCCCGCATGGGCATCTTGTCGCCGATGACCCGCGGCTGGGACGCCTTCACAGACGTGAACAGCCCCTGTGCCAGGGCGTCGAACGCGACCAGGGCGAGGTCGCCGTGCGACCCGCCCCCTCCGGCGGCCTCGCGCTCCTCATAGAAGGCGGCCGCCCGTTCAAGCACGGTCTCGGCGCCAGCGAAGGGCGCCCACGGCGGATGGACGCTCGGCGGACGACCGACCAGGCCGCTTAGGCCCCTCACGAAGCGGGTCAGGCCGAACTCCTGAAGGATCGCCGCCTCCGGATGGTCATCGACAAGGGCGCGCAGAAGCGTGGTCCCGCTGCGCGGCGCGCCACTGATGAGGAGCCAGGTGACGGGCTTGCGCGCGTCCCAGGCCTTGGCGACCGGCTCCGGCGGCAAGGGCTCCAACGCCGACAATCGATCCAGCTCGCGTTTGAGGGCGTGCTCCTCCTCGCTCGCCGCCCCGTCGGCCGTCGCGGCCTCCTCCCCTCCGGGATCCTGGGGGATGAAGGCGCGCGCCGCCTCGTTGAAACCTTCCCAGCCGCCGGCCGGCGGCGGCGCCCCCAGGCGTGAGAGGACGACGCGTGCATCCTCGACCACGTCCAGATACGCCACCACGGCGTGGGGCCGGGACATGGCGATCTTCATCGCCCCCTCCACGTAGGTTCGCCAGAGCTGGTAGGCCGGCCGCCGCTCCAAGCCGCAGATCTCGCAAAGAGAGCTGGCGACAGCTGACGGGTCGCGATGCATGATGATCAAGAACGGGACCAGACCTGCCTGCTCCAGGGCGTCCAGCCACGTCGTTCCGGTCAGTGAGAGGCGAGGGTCCTTGAGGATGATCGCGCCCTGCTGGGGGAACATGCGCTGCACCACCCATCGCGCCCGCTCCCGGTGCTCTTGCGACACCGTACCGGCGGGCGGCGGCTGTCTCCATGACCCTCCCCACGACGCCAGGACGTCATCGTTGAGCTGGACGACCGACCTCGCCTCGCCGAAGCCGGCCGGGTCGCCGGCGGGATCGGGCGCGAAGAGGTCGCGGGGCAGGCGCACGCCGGCCAGCGACAGGATGCGCGCCATCTCGGAGCCGCCGCTGCAAGGAGAGCCCAGGACGACATAGGCTGGACGGCCGTTGCGGCCGCTGGTGCTCGCCATGTGGGACTCTTCGCTGCGACCGGCGACGCCTTCCATGTCACCGCTCCCTCAAAAGGCTGGCACGGACATGCGCGCAAGCCGCACCGCTTGGCCGCGCGCGGGATCTCGGAGCCCGGCGGCTCTGGAACATCGGTCATGACTGGACCAGGTGGTGCAGAAGCTCGCCGAGGCGCCCCAGCTCCACAGCGCGCAGCATGGCCTCGTGGCGGTCGCAACCCGGCAGCGCCTGCAACGACACGCCAGGCGCACCGGCGAGGTGTTCGGCCTGCCGGGCGTCCACGATGCACTCCGCGCCATAGACCAGCAGGGTCCGGGCAGGCGGGGTGGCGACCATGAAGAAGGGTCTCAGGTCCTGGGCCGGCCGAAAGCCCCGGCGACGCACCTCGTCGGCGGGGCTGATGGGAGGCGCCAGACTTGTGGATGTGCTGAACGCGAGCATGGCCTGGGCGCGCAGGTCCAAGCCATAACGTAGCGCCCCGTAGCCGCCAACGCTGTTGCCGCAGGTCAGGATCGCACGGGCGTTCAGTGCGTCCGTCAGGCGCCAGAGCGCATCCAGGCTCGCCCCGTAGGTCGCGCCCAGGCCACGGACGCCGTCGTTGTAGGCCTGTCGGCCGAGGTCCCGGAGGTAGACGATATGGACCTGCAGGGGGCCGAACCAGCGGTGCGCCAGGGGCAGCGGCATGCCGATGCGCCCTCCGACCCCCGTGAAGACGAGGAGCACCCGGGTCGCGCCCAGCCGCCGCACGACCTGCACGTCGGCCTCGGGATCGTCGCGGAAGGCGTCGTAGACGGTGTCGCCTGTGGGCGGAGGCGCCGTGCCGATCAGCAGCGAGAAGCTGTCGAACACGCCGGCTCCGGGCGTCCGCCGCCCAAGCTCCAGGGCCGCACGAGCAGCCGCGTCGAACTCCGCCTGCTGCACGAGCTGGTCGATCAGCATGGCCCAACGCTTCGCGTCACCGGCCGTCCAGTCGGGCTCCCCGCCCCGGCGAAGAAGGCCGAGAAGATCGTCGGCCTCGGTT
>CAXUCS010000320.1:0-3624 GCA_964249365.1 uncultured Caulobacteraceae bacterium
GTCGAGGGGAGGGGAGGAGCAGAGCCATGGGCGCACGCACCACCGCCACCGCGCCCACCCGCTACGTGGGGGTGCAGGTGCAGGGCAGCGTCAAGGCCGCCGCCATCCCTTTAGGCTGGGGCACCTTCCGCGTCAGCTGCAACCTCCTGGACTACCTCGACTTCAAGTCCGTGGCGCAGACGTCCTCGGCCGGCGGCAAGGGCGGCGGCGGCAGGACCACCAGCTACAGCTACAGCGCCTCGGTGGTCCTGGGGGTGGCGGCCGGGACGGCGGCGGGCGTGCGCACCGTCTGGCGCGACCAGTCCACCTATACGGATCAGGCCGCGACCTCCGCGCTCGCCCAGGCCGGGCTGTCGCTCTACGGCGGCGCGGTCGGCCAGGCGCCCTGGAGCTACCTCCTGGGCGCGCACCCGGACCGCGCGATCGGCTACTCGGGCCTGGCCTATGTCTGCGCGGCCAACTACGCGCTGAACAGCTCCGCCACCGTGCCGAACCACAGCTTCGAGGTGCAGTCCGCGATCCGCCAGCAGGTGGGCGCGACCACCCTGGACGACGCCAACCCCGCCGACATCGTGGCCGATCTCCTGGCCGGCGTCCCCCAATGGCCGGCCGGCGCGCTCGGCGACCTCTCCGACTACCGGACCTATGCGCTGGCCGCGGGCCTCCTCCTGTCGCCCGTCATGGACCAGCAGAGGCAGGCGGCGGACGTGCTCGGCGACATCCTCCTCGCGTCGAACGCCGAAGCGGTCTGGTCCGACGGACAACTGAAGATCGTCCCCTACGGCGACACCCCGGTCGCGGGCTTCGGTGCGAGCTGGAGCCCGGACCTGGACCCGCTCTACGACCTGACCGACGACGACTTCCTCGCCCAGGCGGGCGAGGACCCGGTGCAGCGCGACGTCACGCGCGGCGCCGACGCCTATAACAGCGTGGCGGTGGAGTTCCTGGACCGCGCCCAGGGCTATGCGAGCGACCTCGCCCCCGCCCGCGACCAGGCCAACATCGACGCTTATGGACTGCGCGCCCGGGACCCCGTCTCGCTCCACTGCATCTGCGATGCGGGCGTCGCCGGCCACGTGGCCCAGCTCCTGGTGCAGCGCTCGACCCATGTGCGGCGCAGCTACAGCTTCCGGCTGGACGAGCGCTACGGCCTCCTCGACCCCATGGACCTCGTCACGCTGACCAGCGGCCGGCTCGACCGGGTGCTGGTGCGGCTGACGGCGGTGAAGGAGGAGGCGGACGGCGCGCTCTCCTGCACCGCGGAGGAGATGCTGACGGGCGTGGCGCACGCGGCGCTCTACACCCGCCAGGGCGCGGGCGGCTACGTGTCGAACTTCTCCGCCGACCCCGGGCCGGTGTCTCCGCCGGTCCTGATCAACCCGCCGGTCGCCTTCGTCGCCGCCGGCGTGCAGAGCGTGGCGGCCAGCCAAGGCGGGCTCACCGCCTCGGCCGCGGGCTACGAGGCCTGGGCGGCGGTGGCCGGGACGGGTCCGGACTGGGGCGGCTGCCAGGTCTGGGCCTCGTTCGACGGGCTCAGCTACAGCCAGGTCGGCGAGGTGCAGGGCCGGGCCCGTTACGGCGTCTCCACCGCCGACTATCCGGCGGGGAGCGATCCGGACACGACCGACGCGCTGCTGGTCGACCTGTCCGCCAGCCAGGGCGAGCTGGAAACGGCGACGCAGGCGGACGCGGACGGCGGCGCAACGCTCTCGGTGATCGGCGGCGAGATGATCGGCTGGCGCGACGCGACCCTGACCGGGCCTAACGCCTACCGGCTCGGCGGCTACGTCCGGCGGGGTCTCTACGGCACGCCGATCGGCGACCATCCGGCCGGGACCGAGTTCGTCCGCATCGACGGGGAGGTGTTCCGCTACCCTTACGGCCCGCTGCAGGCCGGCAAGACGCTCTACCTCAAGTTTCCGAGCTTCAACCTCTATGGCGAGGCGCTGCAGGGGCTGGAGGACTGCGCGGAGTACCAGATGCCGCTCCTGCCCAACACCAGCGCCTCGGTGATCGAGGTGGTGGCGGCGGCCATCGTCGGCCAGGGCGGCCTCGCCACCCTGGACGTGGCCGACACCGCCCAGATCGCACCGGATGCGGTCACCTTCGGCGCGACGCTGGACGCTGTGGCCAACGTCACCCTGACCAAGGGCGGCGGCTATGTGCAGGTGGGCGAGCTCGTCTACCAGCCGGGCGGCGGACGGCTGAAGCTCGACCTCCTCGTGGTGCTCGGCAATCCCAACGGCGGCGACGCGGGCGTGCTGCTGTCGGTCCGGCGGGCGGGCGTGGAGATCGACAACTTCCCCCTCATCGCGCGGGAGACCTTCGACACGCCCTGGACCCCCTACACCTTCGACGACGACGCGCCGGCGGGGGCGGAGGCCGACTACACGCTGTGGGCGGAAATCCCGAACGCGCCGGGGGCTTCGAGCTGCACGGTGGGGCGGGTGCGGATCGCGGTGGAGGAGTTCAAGCGATGAGCGAGCCCCTCGACCCGCACAGGCGCCTGCGCGTGGCCATCTTCGGGCCGGACGGCAAGGTGCGCGCGCTGATGAGCGGAACGGCGGCGACCATCGCCGCCAACACGCCGCCGGGCGGTCGCTGGGAGCCGGCGCCGTCCCACGTACGAAAGCTTAGCGACGTGCGTCCCTGAGCCCTTGGAGCGTTCAGAGTTCCTCGGCGCGCTTGATCATCTCCTCCTCATAGTCGCCGAAATGCTCCGGTACGAGCACCACCTCCCGGCCGTCCTGCGCCACCCATTGCTCGTGACCGGCGTAGGCCTCGCCGACGAGGGTGTAGCCGGCCGCATGCAGTCTTCGGTGCGCCTCTTCCCGATCGACGTGGAAGAAGATGGCTGGGCGACCTGGTAGGCGATGTCGGCGCGATCTGCGTGGATGGCGACCCGGGTGATCGGCCCGTCCAGCCGGTCTCTCAAGAGCCAGCGGATGGACGGCTCGAGCCCGCTCACCACACGAAGGTGGTCCTGAGCGCTCAGGAGCAGGCCCGGCAGCTCCGGACTGGTGATGCGCAGCCCCCCGTCCGGGCGCGTCTCACGCACGAGCGGGATGCTCAGCACCGCCTCGATCTGCCTCAAAGCCTGCACGGACATCGCCACCAGACGGTGCGCCCGAGAGGCTGCATCGTCAAGCATTCGAGAGCCGGTCAAGCTCGGAGCAGCCCATGCAGTTCATGCAGTTCTACGCCGTGCGGCACGACACGGGGGCGGTCCTGCCCTACGCCACCCTGCAGGCGACCACGGCGGGGAGCTCCGCGCCCGTCACCCTGTACGGCGAGGACGGGACGGCGCAGGGGACGCAGGTCTCGGCCGACGCGCTCGGCCGCCTCGGCCTCGCCCTGCCGTTCGGGGCCTACCAGCTGCAGATCTCGTCGGGCGGCTACGCGCCCCCGCCGCTCGCCGTCAGCTTCGGCGACCCGATGTCGGCGGGGCTCTTCACCGCGCGCGGCTCGGTCAGCGTGCCGGCGGGGGTGGAGGTGATCGGCACCACCGGCTACGGCCGCCCAGGGCTCGGCGCCGCGCGCTACGCCGTCACGGGCGCCACGGGCCAGACCGCCTGGCGGACCCGCAGCGCGGACGGGCGCTGGTGGACGCTGGCGGAGCCGGCG
>CAXUCS010000321.1:0-3620 GCA_964249365.1 uncultured Caulobacteraceae bacterium
GGGTCGTCCGGCCTGAGCGCATAGCCGTCCATGGCCGAGGCGTCGAAGGGCGGCTGGTCGCGAACGGCCGCGACCGGTTCGGCCAGCACCCGGCCAAGCGCGGTGCGGTCCAGCCGGATCCGCTCGGCGACGCCGGGCGCCACGGCGGCCAGCATCCGCGCGCGCGCCTCCTCGACGGGCAGGTCGCGGAGCGTTTCGCTCACGCCCGGTAGTCGCCGGACGCGCCGCCGCGCTTTTTCAGGACGCGCACGCCCTCGATCACCATGGCTTTGTCGGCCGCCTTGAGCATGTCGTAGAGGGTCAGGCAGGCGAGCGAGCAGGCGGTCAGCGCCTCCATCTCCACGCCGGTCTGGCCCTGGGTGCGCACGCGGGCCTCCACCCGCAGGCCGGAGCCGTCCGCCGCCTCTCCGACGCTCACCTCAACCTTGGTCAGGGCCAGGGGGTGGCAGAGGGGAATCAGCTCGCCCGTGCGCTTGGCGGCCATGACGCCGGCGATCTCGGCCACGGCGCGCACATCGCCCTTGGGCCCGGCGCCGGTGCGGGCGAGCTCCAGGGTCGCGCCCGCCATGCGGACGAACCCTTCCGCCACCGCCTCCCGCGCGCTGGAAGGCTTGCCGGAGACGTCCACCATGCGCGCCCGGCCCTCCGCGTCCAGGTGGGTGAGCACGCTCAAGACGCGGGTTGCCAAAGCTCCAGCTTGGTCCCGTCCGGGTCGAGCAGCCAGGCGAAGCGGCCGTTCGGGTCCGACTCCTCCCGCCCGAGCAGCTTGTCGCCTTCCCGTTCAATCCGGGCCACCAGGGCGTCGAGGTCGTCGACCACGAAGTTGATCATCGCCTCGCGCCGGGACGGGTCGAAATAGGTCGTCGAGGCGTCGAACAGGCTCCAGGTGGTCGAGCCGTGCTGGAGCGGCGGGAACTTGGCGCCGCCCCACTTGCTGATCTCCAGCCCCAGCACCCGCGCGTACCACGCCCGCGTCCCGGCCGGATCGGGCGAGCGGAGGAAGAGGCCGCCCACGCCCATCACGCGTCCCTTTTCGGTCACGCTCACCGCTCCTTCAGTCGGGGGATCAGGTCCACCATGTTGCAGGGTGCGTGGCGGCTGTCGAGCTGGGGCGCGATCACCGACCAGCCGTCGCGGCAGGCGCCGTTGGAGCCCGGCAGGCAGAAGACGAAGGCGCCGTCCAGCACGCCCGCGGTGGCGCGCGACTGCAGGGTCGAGGTGCCGATGGCCGCGTAGCTGACCATGTGGAAAGCCACCGAGAACCCGTCCAGCCGCTTCTGGAACAGCGGCTCCAGCGCCTCGGGCGTGACGTCGCGGCCCGTGACGCCCGTGCCGCCCGTGGTGATCACCACATCGGCGCCCTCCGCGATCCAGCCGGTGACCTCCGCGCGGATCGCCTCCATATCGTCGGGCACGACGGCGCGGGCGTGGAGTCGGTGGCCGGCGGTCGCGATCCGCTCCGCCAGCACGTCGCCGGAGGTGTCGCTCTCCAGGTCGCGAGTGTCGGAAACGGCGAGCACGGCGATGCGGACCGGCTTGAAGGCGCGCGCCTCGTCGAAGCGTCCGCCCGCGTCCCTCGGCAGGCCGGGCGTGGGCGGCGCCTGGAGGGTGAGCGGCGTGTCGGCGTTCATCGGGAGGTCTCCGGCTGGGCGGGCGCCGTCCAGCGGGCGGCGTCCTCGTGGTCCCTGGCGGTGGGCTCGATCCATCGCCGTCCCTCCGGGCCCTCGCTTCGCTTCCAGAAGGGCGCGCGCGTCTTGAGATAGTCCATCAGCCGGTCGACCGCCTCGAACGCGGCGCGCCGGTGCGCGGCGGCGGCGGCGACGAAGACGATCGGTTCGCCGGCCGCGATCGCCCCGTGGCGGTGCACGATCAGGCTGTCCTGGAGGGCGAAGCGCTCGACGACGGCCGCTTCCTCCCGCGCGATCTCCGCCTCCGTGAAGCCGGGATAGGCCTCCAGGTGCAGCCGCTCGGCCGCGCCGGCGTCCCAGCGCATCAGGCCGGTGAAGCTGGCCACCGCGCCCGTCTCCCGCCGACCGGCGGCGAAGCCGTCCAGGAGCTCGCCCGGGCGGAAGGGCTCGCGCTGGAGCCGCACGGCCACCGCCTAGCCTCCGCTCATGGGAGGAAGGAAGGCGACCTCGCTGGCCGCGGTCAGGGCGGCGTCCGCGCGGGTCAGGGCCTTGTCGAGGGCGACCTGGACGCCGGTGCGGGCGAGCGCGGGTCCGAGCTCGGGCTGCAACGCGACCAGACGCCTGCTCAGGGCGGAGACGCTGGCGGCGTCCACCTCCCGCTCGCGCCAGCCGGCGAGGTCCGCCAGCATGCCGAACAGCAGCACCCGCGCCACCTCAGCCGCCCGTCGTGGACATGTGGCGCGCCACTGCGGGCCTGCGGTCCCGGGCGATGGCGAAGTCGTGCCCCTTGGGCTTGGCCGCGAGCGCCTGGAGGATCGCCGCCTCCGCCGGCCCGTCGTCCCCGGGGAAGGCGCGCAGCAGCGGACGCAGCTCCGCCGCGTCCTCCTGGCCCAGGCATGTGTGCAACGTTCCCGTGCAGGTCACTCGCACGCGGTTGCAGCTCTCGCAGAAACCGTGGCTGAGCGGGGTGATGAGCCCGAGCCGGCCCCCCGTCTCGGCGACGCGAAAGTAGCGCGCCGGCCCGCCGCTGGAGTAGGCCTCCGGCGTCAGGGTCCAGACGGCCGCGAGGCTCTCGCGCACGGCGGCGAGCGAGACATACTGGTCGGTGCGGTCCTCCTCCACCACGCCGAGCGGCATGGTCTCGATCAGGGTCAGGTCGAACTTCCGCCCGTGCGCCCAGGCGAGGAGCGCCGGCAGCTCGGCGAGGTTGTCGGCCTTCAGCGCCACCGCGTTGATCTTCACCTTCAGCCCGGCCGCAACCGCCGCGTCCAGCCCCGCCATGACCCTGGCGAGCTCGCCCCCCCGGGTCAGGCGGCGGTAGCGGTCGGGGTCGAGCGTATCGAGAGAAACGTTGACCCTGCGCACGCCCGCCGCCGCCAGCCGGTCCGCCGCCTCCGCCAGCCGGGTGGCGTTGGTGGTCAGCGTCAGCTCCCGCAGGGCGCCGGAGCGGAGGTGACGGCCGAGGCTCTCGACGAGGTCGAGCACGCCCTTGCGCACCAGCGGTTCGCCCCCGGTCAAGCGGAGCTTGCGCATCCCCATCCGCACCAGGAGGGCGGCAAGCCGGTCGAGCTCCTCCAGGCCCAGCACCTCCGCGCGCGGCAGGAAGCTCATCTGGGCGGGCATGCAGTAGGTGCAGCGGAGGTCGCAGCGGTCGGTCACCGACACCCGCACATAGTCGATCCGCCGGCCGCGCCCGTCGAACAGGACGGGGCTCCGCACGTTGTCTGCGTCGAGTGGCGCGTCGGGAACGTCGGAAGGTGTCATCTGTCGGTTCCGCCGGACACCATAGATGGGCATGGGCGCATGGTGGTCAAACGTCCCGTGTCCGCACCGGTTCGGCCTCCCGGTCGACGCGGCGGCGTCTTGGCACGCGCCGCGCCGGAAGAGGCCGGCTGAGATGGACGTCTTCCTGGCCGGCGTGCCCCTGGACGGCCTCAGAATCGTCGTGGCCGGCGAGGGCGAGGCGGCGGACGCCAAGGCGCGCCTGTTCGC
>CAXUCS010000322.1:0-3614 GCA_964249365.1 uncultured Caulobacteraceae bacterium
CGCCGACCCGCCGCCCCGCGAGCGCCACCTCGTCCCGCCAGGCGGAGGAGTGCATCACCTCGCCGCCGAAGCGATCGAGGCCGGGGAGGGCCGGCAGCTTCGGCCGGTTCAGGGGGCCGCTCGCCAGGATGAGGCTGCGCGCCCACAGCCGGGGGCCGCCGGCCAACGTCAGCCGCCAGCGGCCGGTGCCGTCCTCCCAGAGCGCCTCGACCACCTCCGCGCCGAATCGGATGTGGCGATGCAGCCCGCTCCGTTCGCTCACGCCCCGCAGATAGGCCAGGATCTCGGGCTGGCGGGCGTAGTTCCGCCGCCAGTCCGGCTCGGGATGCGAGGCGATCGAATAAAGGTGCGAGCGGATGTCGCAGGCGCAGCCCGGATAGACGTTGTCACGCCAGACGCCGCCGACCTCCGCCGCCCGTTCCAGGACCACGAAGTCCCGGCGTCCTGCGCGGAGGAGCTCGGCGCCCGCGATCAGCCCCGCGAAGCCGGCGCCGATCACGATCACGTCGTGCAGGAGACGGTCGGCCGGAGCGGCCCCCGCAGGGCGCCCGGCGGCCTCCAGGCCGGTCAACCCGCAGGGGTCGGCTGGCGCTCCGGGACCAGGCGGATGGTGATGGGTTCGCCCGTCACCGCCTTGCCGGACCAGCTCTCGCTTACCCCCGCAGCCGGGATGGGCGCGCAATAGGCCAGGATCGGGATCGGCACCGGCTTGAGCTGGCTCAGGCATATGCTGTGCGCCCGAATGCGCCAGCGGCCGGCTTGGCGTTCGTGGGCGCGGCCCTCGGCTGAGAAGGTGCCGTCCCGGTTCAGCCACAGCTTGGATATCCGCCCGTCGGGATAGGTGGATACGATGGTGCCGCTGAAGGCGGGAGCGATCACCCCGGGGTCCACGTCCGCCGCAACGGCGGCGAAGGCGGAAAGTGAAAGAACAAGCGTCAGGCCCACAGTGCGCATGATCTTCTCCTGGCTCAGCTCCGCATCGGCTGCAAGCGCGATACGGTGCGCGGCGGCCTGGTGCGGACGGCGGGGCTCGAACCCGCACTCCTTGGGAAACGGATTTTAAGTCCGTCGCGTCTACCGGTTTCGCCACGTCCGCGCGGCCGCCCTTTGTGCCTCGCGGCGGCCGCGGAAGCCAGGGCGGGGGAGGGCAGCCTTAACCGCGTTTAAGGGCTTTTGGGCCCAACTGGTTCGCCGACGGGGGCTCGGAAGGAGCGGACATGAGGCCGATGGGACGCGTGGGCGTGGCGGCGGGTGCGGTCCTGGCCGGCCTCGTTCCCGCCATGGCGCACGCGGGCGGCTCCAAGAGCAACGGCGGTGCAAGCTGCAACTGCACGGCCCCGCCGCCGCCCTGCAACTGCACCGTCCCGACCGGCCACGAGATCACCGTGCCGGGCGTGAACATCACCGCCCCGTCCATCACGGTGAACTCCCCCAACATCTGGATCAACGGGGCCAATGTGGAGGTCCAGGCGTCCTCCGCCGCAGAGGCCCAGTCCTCCTCCAGCGCCTCCGCCACCGCATCCGGCGACGCCTACTCCAACGCCAACAGCGCCGCCCTGGCGAACGGTCTGGGAAGCGCCCAGAGCTACGCCAACGGGCTGGCGGCCGCCAACGCCTTCGGCGTCGCCTCTGGCGGCGGCAGCGGCTTCTCCTCGGCCGTCGGGTCAGGCCAGAGCTTCAGCTCCGCGCTGCAGGTGGTGAGCGAAACGGCCGAGACCCGCCGGGTCTGCACCGAGTTCCGCGCGGTCGCCAAGGTGGTGGCGGTGCAGGCGGTCTGTCTGGACGACAAGGCCATCCCCCACCCCGCGTCCCAGGTCCTGCCCGACCGTGACGTCCTGCCCGTCTACGAGGGCGAGGTGTTCCGCTGCATCGCGGGCAGCCACATGCAGTACACGCTCGGCCTGTTCGCCGGGGCCGCCGACTTCAGCCATGGCCAGACCGTCAGCTGCCTCAAGGGCGAGGCGCTCTACCACTCCGCTACGGGCGGCCTGGCCTGCCGGCCGCAGCGGCCGGCGCGCGACTGCAACGAACGCTCGCTGCTCCGCCGCTATGGAGCGGGGATCAAGGTGCTGAAGCTGGTGGCCGCGCGCGAATGCGTGGCCTATGGGGCCGAGACCGCGCAGGGCGCGACACCCTCGACAGCGGGCGAGAACCTCCAGCTCGACGGCGGCGTCGGCGGCGCCTACTGAGCCGCTGGAGGCGGCGCGACCGCCGCGCCCGACCTACCGACAGCCTCAGGGCGTGGGTGAGCTCGTCTCCCGCTCGGGCCAGCCGGCGTCTATCACGCGCACGCCGGTGTCTTCCGGGCGATCGAAGATTTCCGGATGGCGCTCCAGCGTTCGATGGACGGATGCGACGCCGCTCGCCCAGTGTTCCGACATGGTCTGGCGCGAGAACTCGAAATCCTTGAAGCCGCCCTCATAGGGCGACTTGCGGTAGACGAGTTGGACCACGGTGACCGCATTTTCCCGGGCGACTTCGCGCAGGAGCTGGAGATCGGCTTCCTCCGCCAGGTGGTCAGGGGGCAGGCTGTCCAGGAGGGTGCGGAGCGCCGCCTTCATCTTGTGCATGCGCAGGCTCGCGTCCGTGTTCAGCCGGGTGCGGCTGGAGTAGCGGATGTCCTTCTCCCGCTCGTCCACCTCCATGATGGAGCGGGGGATCGGGCCGCGCGCATTGAAGAGATCCACCTGGAACACCAGGAGGTCCTCGGCGCCGTTCTCGTCCAGCACGAACTGCAGGGGCGTGTTGGAGAGCACGCCGCCGTCCCAGTAGGCCTCCCCGTCGATCCACACCGGGGCGAAGCCGGGCGGCAGGGCGCCGGACGCCATGATGTGATCCGGCCCGATCTTCTGGTGGGCGCTGTCGAACACCGCGGCGTTGCCCGTCGCGACGTTCACCGCCCCGACGCTGAGCCGCGTCGCCCCGCTGTTGATGCGATCGAAGTCGACCAGCCGCTCCAGCGTGGCCTTGAGGGGCGAGGTGTCGTAGTAGCTGATGGCCTCGGGCGAGCCTTGCGGCCATAGCATGGGCCCGGGCACACGCGGCGAGAAGAAGCCGGGCGCGCCGAAGGTGGCGACGGACGCCGCGCTCATCTGGTTCAGCACGCTGCGCATCGGGTCAAACCCGGCGAACGGAGAGAAGAAGGGGCCGGACGTCGCCTGCTCCCAAAAAGTCCGCATGCGTTCGAGCCGGCGTTCGGGCGGGTTGCCGGCGATCAGGGCGGCGTTCACCGCGCCGATGGAGATGCCCGTCACCCAGTCCGGCTCGACGTCGGCGGCCTGCAGCGCCTCCGCGACGCCCGCCTGGTAGGACCCCAGCGCGCCGCCGCCCTGGAGCACCAGAACCCGGAGCGGCGGTGGATGGCCTGGTTGCGAAGGCGCGTCGGCCAGCGTTTCCACGGCCTCGTCAGACCCCTGCAGCACGGCGTCGTCCCCTTCCACCCACCCGCGCGGCCTTCTGCCGCACTGCAGCACGTCCGTCAAACGGCGTTCGGGCAGGCAACGCCGGGCGCCCGGCCGGCCTCTTCCCGTGCGTCGTCGTCCAGAGCACGAGCGAATGGCGGCCCTTGCGCGAGTTTGCCGCGGGATCGGCCTGGAGTTGCATGGGTAAAGGGG
>CAXUCS010000323.1:0-3610 GCA_964249365.1 uncultured Caulobacteraceae bacterium
GACCACTACAAGCCGCTCGGCCCGTCGGACAGCGTGCCGACCGCGCCGGTCACGGTGGCCGTGGCGCTGGCCGACAAGCTCGACACCCTGGTCGGCTTCTTCGCCATCGACGAGCGGCCCACGGGGAGCAAGGACCCGTTCGCGCTGCGGAGGGCGGCGCTGGGGGTGATCCGGCTTGTATTAGCCGGCAGGCTTAGAATTTCGCTAGATCGCATTGTAGTTCATGCCAATCGGCGTGTCTCAGCGGCAGAAATGCGGCGTGGTTCTGCGCTGATGGCAAATTTTGTTGAGCTCATTCGGGCGTGGGATGCTCTCGCTCCTGACACGGTCCTTGAGAGATCAACCGATGTGATGGGTAAAGTCGAGCTTGCTCTCACGACTATGTCTATTGATCAAGTGCCTGCCCAAGAGTGGGAGCGTCAGAGGTCGCGAGACTTTGGCCTGTTCTTTATGGATCGTTTGAAGGTGCTCCTCCGCGAGGAGGGCAAGCGGCACGACCTTGTGGATGCGGTGTTCGCGCTCGGCGACGACGACCTCGTGCGGATCGCGCGGCGGGTGGAGGCGTTGTCCGACTTCCTCTCCACGGAGAACGGGGCGAGCCTGCTGGCCGGCTACAAGCGCGCTGCCAACATCCTGAAGGCGGAGGCGAAGAAAGAGCCCGGCGAGGACTACGCGCTGCCAGAGGACCTGGACCTGCTGGTCGAGCCGGAGGAGCAGGCGCTGTCGGCGGCGCTCCGGACCGTGCAGGGCGAGGTGGACCGCGCGCTCGACGGCGAGGACTTCGCCGGGGCCATGCGGGCCTTCTCGCACCTGCGCGCGCCCGTGGACGCCTTCTTCGACAAGGTGCTGGTGAACGCGCCCGATCCGGCGCTGCGGCTGAACCGGCTGCGGCTCCTGACCGGCGTGCGCGATACGGCCAACCGCATCGCTGACTTCTCGCAGGTGGCGAGCACCTGAGGGCGCCCTTCCATCTCCTCGCCCGGACGTGTTCTGGGCGTCCAGAACGCCGCCGTCAGGGCGGTCCCTCAGGCGATCGTGCGTCCGGAGCGCGGCGCCCTGGATGTCCGGAACAAGTCCGGGCAAGGAGGCGGGAGAGGCCGGACGGCCTGAGTCATGCTTAGCCGCTTCGCCTCGCGGCGCGCGACGGTGTAGGACAAGCCCGGGTCGCCGGGTTCTGGAGGACGCAGCACATGGCCGAGGGTTTCAGCGAGACGCCGCGGGCGGCGGCCACCACGCGCTGGGTCTATTCCTTCGGCGGCGGGGGGGCGGATGGCGACGCGCGGATGAAGAACCTCTTGGGCGGCAAGGGGGCGAACCTCGCGGAGATGAGCGCGCTCGGCCTGCCGGTGCCGCCCGGCCTGACCATCACCACCGAGGCCTGCGTCCACTACTACGCCCATGGGCGCAGCTACCCGGACGAGCTGGAGGGGCAGGTCACCGCCGCGCTGGCCAAGGTGGAGGCGGAGACCGGCAAGCGCTTCGGCGACCCGGCCAACCCGCTCCTGGTTTCGGTGCGCTCGGGAGCCCGCGCCTCCATGCCCGGCATGATGGACACGGTCCTGAACCTCGGGCTGAACGACGAGACGGTGGAGGGGCTGGCCACCCTGTCCGGCGACCGGCGCTTCGCCTTCGACAGCTACCGCCGCTTCATCCAGATGTACTCCAACGTGGTGCTCGGCCTGGAGCACGGGGCGTTCGAGGAGATCCTGGACGACCACAAGGAGCGCCTCGGGGTCGAGGTCGACACGGCGCTCTCCGCCCGCGACTGGGAGAAGGTGGTCGCCGGCTACAAGGCCGCGGTGCGGCGCGCGCTCGGCCACGACTTCCCCCAGGCGCCGCGCGAGCAGCTCTGGGGCGCGGTGGGGGCGGTGTTCGCCAGCTGGATGAACGACCGCGCCAAGTTCTACCGCCGCATGCACGACATCCCCGAAAGCTGGGGCACGGCGGTGAACGTGCAGTCCATGGTGTTCGGCAACATGGGCGACACCTCCGCCACCGGTGTGGCCTTCACCCGCAACCCTTCCACCGGCGAGGCGAAGCTCTACGGCGAGTTCCTGATCAACGCCCAGGGCGAGGACGTGGTGGCGGGCATCAGGACGCCCCAGGCGCTCACCCGCGCCGCCCGCGAGGAAATGGGCGAGCGCGCCCCCTCGATGGAGGAGGCGATGCCGGAGGTGTTCGCCCAGTTCAAGGACGTGGTGGAGCGGCTGGAGCGCCACTACCGCGACATGCAGGACATCGAGTTCACGGTCGAAGAGGGGCGGCTCTACATGCTCCAGACCCGAAACGGGAAGCGCACCGCCCGCGCCGCGCTGAAGGTCGCGGTGGACCAGGTCGCCGAGGGGCTGATCAGCAAGGAGGAGGCGATCGCGCGGGTGGAGCCCTCCTCGCTCGACCAGCTCCTGCACCCCACCATAGACCCCGGCGCGGTGCGCGACGTGGTGGGCGCGGGCCTGCCGGCCTCGCCGGGCGCCGCGACGGGGAAGATCGTCTTCTCCGCCTCCGAGGCCGAGCGGCTGGCCGAGCTCGGGGACGCGGTGATCCTGGTCCGCGAGGAGACCTCGCCGGAGGACATCCACGGCATGTACGCCGCGCGCGGCGTGGTGACGCTTCGGGGCGGCATGACCAGCCACGCCGCGGTGGTGGCGCGCGGCATGGGCCGTCCCTGCGTGTCCGGCGCGGGCGAGCTGCACATCGACGAAGCGAAGGGCGAACTCCACGCCCGGGGCCGCGTGCTGAAGGCCGGCGAGGTGATCACCATCGACGGGAGCAAGGGCGAGGTGCTGGCCGGCGCGGTCGCCATGATCGAGCCGGAGCTGTCGGGCGATTTCGCCGAACTGATGGCCTGGGCGGACGGGGTGCGCCGGCTCAAGGTCCGGGCCAATGCGGAGACGCCGCTGGACGCCAAGACCGCGCGGGGCTTCGGGGCGGAGGGCATCGGGCTCTGCCGCACCGAGCACATGTTCTTCGAGGAGGACCGCATCTCGGCGGTGCGCGAGATGATCCTGGCCGACGACGAGGCCGGGCGGCGCCTGGCGCTCGCGAAGATCCTGCCCTACCAGCGCTCCGACTTCACCGAACTGTTCCAGATCATGGCGGGGCTGCCCGTCACCATCCGCCTCCTGGACCCGCCGCTGCACGAGTTCCTGCCCCACACCGATGCGGAGATCGAGGCGCTGGCGGCCTCGGCCGGGCTCGACGCCGCCAAGCTGAAGCGCCGCGCCGCGGAGCTGGCCGAGACCAACCCGATGCTGGGCTGGCGCGGCTGCCGCCTCGGCGTCGCCTATCCCGAGATCTACGAGATGCAGGTGCGCGCCATCTTCGAGGCCGCCTGCCAGGTGGCGGAGGCGGGCGAGGCGCCGATCGTGGAGGTGATGCACCCGCTGGTGTCCAAAGAGGAGGAGATGGCCTTCCTGCGGGAGCTTACCGACCGCACGGCGCGCGCGGTCCTGAAGGAGCACGGGCGCGATCTGCCCTACACGGTGGGCGCCATGATCGAGCTGCCGCGCGCCGCCATCCGCGCCGACCAGCTGGCCAAGACCGCGGACTTCTTCTCCTTCGGCACCAACGACCTGACCCAGACCACCTTCGGCATCAGCCGCGACGACTC
>CAXUCS010000324.1:0-3590 GCA_964249365.1 uncultured Caulobacteraceae bacterium
TGCGCCGGCCCGAGGACAGGCTCCGGCCCACAGCTGGCCGATCAGGGTGCGTCCGCGCCCGGGGTCCAGCACCGGCGCCCAGGTCTCATCGGCGAAGAGCTTGCCGCTGGCCTTGAGCCGCTCCAGCAGCCGTGCGTGCACGGGCCTCAGGAGCTCGGCGGCCGAGCCGGTCCAGTGCGACAGGGTGGAGCGATCCAGCACCACGCCCCGGCGGGCGTAAGCCTGCGCTTGGCGGTACAATGGGCAGTGATCGGCGAACTTGGCCACCACGATGTGGGCGATCGTCGCCTCGGTCGGCAGGCCGCCCTCGATCAGCCGCGAGGGCGCAGGCGCCTGCACCACCACCCCCTCGCAAGCCCTGCAGCCGTACTTGGGCCGCCGCACCACCAGGGCCTGGAAGGTCGCCGGGATCACGTCCAGCCGCTCGGCGACGTCTTCCCCGATCCGATGCAGCACGCCCGAGCAGCACGGGCAGGTCTTGTCCTCGATGTCGATCACCTGCTCCACCCGAGGCAGGTGCGCCGGCAGGGAGCCCCGGTTCGCCCGGCGCTTAGCGGCCCTCGCCGCCTTCTGCTCGGGCGTCGCTGTGCGGACCTCGGCGGCGGCCAGCTCCTGCTCGACGTCCTCCAGCGCCAGCGCCAGCTGGTCGGGGTCCATCTTCTCCGAGCGCGCGCCGAAGCTCATGCGCTGCAGGTCGCGGATGATCCGGCTCAGCCGCTCGATCTCCTCGTCGCGGCTGGCGATCTTCGCCTCGCGCTGCTCGAGATCGGCGGCGTGGCGCGCCCGCTCCTCCAGGAGCAGGCTCCAGACGGCGTTGACGTCCATGGAGGGCGGCGCTTCCACGTTCCGAGTAGACCATGTCCGCGGGCCTTTGAGGCGCCCCCGCGTGCACGCCGAGTCGTCTCGCCGCAGTCCTTAAGCGACCACCTGCGGCGCCCGCGTACGGCGCGGCGCCAGCACCCGCGTCCACTCCATTCCGTCCAGGAGGGCGGAGAGCTGGGAGGAGGTCAGACGCATGGCCCCGTCCTGCACCTTGGGCCAGCAGAAGGCCCCCTGCTCGAGCCGCTTGGCGTAGAGCACCACGCCCGTGCCGTCCCACCAGAGAAGCTTCAACCGGTCGGATCGCTTGGAGCGGAAGACGTAGACGACGCCAGAGAACGGCTCCGCCTTCATCTCCTCTTTGACCAGCCGCGCCAGCCCGTCCATGCCCTTGCGGAAGTCCACCGGCTTGGTCGCCACCAGCACCTTCACACCCGCCTGCGGCCCCGCAACGCCGGGGATCACCGCTCCGCCTTCAAGGCCCGCAGCACCGTCTCCAGCGTGCGCCGGTCGGCGCCCTGGGCCACCCGCACCGTCACTCCGCCGATCTCCAGCTCGATGCCGCCGCGGCCCTGCCGGCGACGCGCCGGCTTCGACTTCGGGCGCGTCGACACGCCGGCCGAAGCGGGCTCCACCACGACGGGCACGAACATCTGCTCGGCTGGAGCCTGCACCGGCGTGCGCAACTCGCGACGCCAGGTGAAGATCTGCGTCTGCGCCAGGCCGTAGCGCCGCGCCACCGCACAGACCGACTCCAGGCCCGCGTAGCTCTCCGCCACGATCCGCCGCTTCTCCTCCGGGCTCCAACGCCGCCGATGACCGGCGCCCGTGAACACCTCGATCCGGCGAACACCGCCATCCTTGGAGCCGGCATCATCAGGTAGCATCGTCATAGACCTAAGCGCCCCCACCGAGGAGGCGCCGCACCTTCAGACCGCAGACCTACCTCGCCAAGGTGGGGCGGAAGCGACGCTTACTGAGGAAGGGGATGGCCGGGCTGGCGTTGCAGGTCCAGGAGGCGCTCGGCCGCGATCCCTACAAGGGCGACCTGTACGTCTTCCGGGGTCGCCGGGGCGACCTGGTGAAGATCCTCTGGCACGACGGCCTTGGGACCTCGCTCTACGCCAAGCGGCTGGAGCGTGGCCGGTTCATCTGGCCGGCGACGGTGGACGGCGCTGCGCCCTTGACCATGGGGCAGCTCGGCTACCTTCTCGAGGGCGTGGACTGGCGCAACCCGCAAGCGACTTGGCGGCCTACGAGCGCCGGCTGAGCGCTGCGGCGTTCTGACTCGCGCTCACGCGGGGGCGCCTCAAGGCGTCCGGATCATGGTCTACTCGGCCCATGGCGGAGGTCGGCGGGCTCGGACCGGAGGAGGCGGCGGTGCTCCGCGCCGCCCTGGCCACGGCCGAGGCGCGCGCCGCGCTTGCGGAAGCCAAGGTCTCCGACGATGCGGCCTTGATCGCTCATCTCCGGCTGGAGATCGCCAAGCTGAAGCGGGACCGCTTCGGCCAGCGCTCCGAGCGCACCCAGCGCCTCCTGGACCAGTACGAGCTGCAGCTGGAGGAGCTGGAGGCCTCCGCCACGGCCGACGAGCTCGCAGCGGAGAAGGCGGCGGCCAGGACCGCCACGGTGGAGGCCATCACCCGCCGCCGTCCGTCTCGCCAGCCCTTCCCCGAGCACCTGCCGCGCGAGCGGGTGGTGATCGCGGCCTCGGCGACGTGTCCGTGCTGCGGCGGAGCGCGCCTGTCCAAGCTGGGCGAGGACGTCACCGAGACGCTGGAGGTGATCCCGCGTCAGTGGAAGGTGGTCCAGACCGTGCGCGAGCGGTTCAGCTGCCGCGACTGCGAGCGCATCGCCCAGGCGCCCGCGCCCTTCCACGTCACCCCTCGTGGATGGGCCGGCCCGAGGCTCCTGGCCATGATCCTGTTCGAGAAGTTCGGCCAGCATCAGCCGCTGAACCGGCAGGCCGAGCGCTACGCCCGCGAGGGCGTGCCCCTGAGCCTGTCGACGCTGGCCGACCAGGTGGGCGCCTGCGCTGTGGCCCTGCAGCCCTTGTTCGAGCGCCTGCAGGCCCACGTCCTGGCGGCGGAGCGGCTGCACGGGGACGACACGACCGTGCCGGTGCTGGCGAAGGGCAAGACCGACACCGGCCGGTGCTGGGTCTACGTCCGCGACGACCGCCCGTTCGGCGGCCCCGCGCCGCCGGCGGCGCTCTTCCACTACTCGCGCGATCGCCGGGGCGAGCACCCGGCAGCCCACTTGGTCGGCTGGTCAGGCCTCCTCCAGGCCGACGCCTACGCGGGCTACAACACCCTCTACGCCCGCGCCGGGCTGCCGATCGCGGGCGCCCTCTGCTGGTCCCACGCCCGGCGCTACTTCTACGAACTGGCCGACGTGGAGGCGGTCGCCCGCCGCAAGGCCAAGGGCGCGGTCGCGGTCGCCTCGCCCATGGCGCTGGAGGCCGTCCGGCGCATCGACGCCCTGTTCGACATCGAGCGCGCCCTCAACGGGCGCTCCGCCGCCGAGCGCCTCGCCGCCCGGCAGGAGCACAGCGCGCCTCTCGTCGCCGACTTCCACGACTGGCTGCGCGCCGAGCGCACCAAGCTTCCCCGCGGGACCGGTGTGGCCGTGCCCATCGACTACATGCTCAAGCGCTGGCCCGCCTTCACCCGCTTCCTCGACGATGGCCGGGTCTGCCTCTCGAACAACGCCGCCGAACGGGCCCTGCGCGGCCTGGCCCTCGGTCGCCGCGCCTGGCTGTTCGCCGGCTC
>CAXUCS010000325.1:0-3584 GCA_964249365.1 uncultured Caulobacteraceae bacterium
CCCCGAAGGCGTCAAAGCCGAGCCCGGCCGCCCGCGCGGCGATCCGCTCGCGCAGCATCTGGGGAGCCGGCGGGATGGCGGGCACGTTCACACCCTCCATAAGGGGCCGGTGCGGCCCGGAGGGAAGGGGCCGATGCCGACCATCATCGAGACGGAGGTGAAGGACGACGGCTGGTCCAGGTTCCTGCGCCTGAAGCTCCGGCTGGACGACGGTCACGTGCTCACCCGCCAGATCGAGCACCCCGGCGAAGCCGCGACCGTGCTGGCCTATGATCCGGAGCGGCGCACCGCCCTCCTGGTGCGCCTCCTGCGCGCGCCGCCCCTCTACCTCGGCGAGGACGGCCTGGTGGAGGAGCCGGTGGCCGGCATCATAGACCCCGGCGAGACCGCGGAGGAGAGCGCGCGGCGCGAGGCGATGGAGGAGGTCGGCGTCCGGCTCGGCGCGCTGGAGCGCATCGGGCGGTACTGGTCGAGCCCCGGCGTCTCCACCGAGCGCATGACGCTCTTCCTCGCCCCCTACGCAGCCGCGGACCGGGTGGCGGAGGGCGGCGGCCTACCGGAGGAGCGGGAGGACATCACCGTGCTCGACGTGCCGCTCGCCGAGCTCGGCCGCCGGCTGGACGCGGGCGCGCTCGGCGACATGAAGCTGCTGGCGCTGGTGCAGGCGCTGAAGCTTCGCCGGCCGGACCTCTTCGGCTAGCTGCCGCGCCGCGCCGCAGCCATCGCCGGAACGTTGGCGCGGTCGTACGGGTTGGGCGGCGGACAACGGATCCTGAGCCCCATGCGCCTGCCCCTCCTCCCCCCGGACACGCTGTCTGACGAGCAGAAGCCGCTCTACGACCGCTTCCGCACCCAGATCGACGGCGGCTTCACCGGCTTCAAGACGGTGCGGGAGGACGGCGCGCTGCTCGGTCCCTGGAGCGTGTGGATCCAGGAACCCAAGGTCGGCGAGGGCGTCCGCGTCATGCTGGACGCCGTCTCCACCATGAAACGCCTCTCCGACCCGGTGAAGCAGATCGCCATCCTGGCGGTCGGCTCCCGCTACAAGGCGGCCTACGAGATGTACGCCCATGCTGCGGTGGGCGGACGCGACGGGCTGTCGCCGGAGAAGATGGCCGCGGTCTGCGCCGGGCAGAAGCCGACGGACATGACCAGGGAGGAGGCCACCGCCTTCAACGTCGCCATGGCGCTCCTGGACGGCGGCGTCCTGCCCGGCCCTACCTACGACGCGGCGAGGGCGGCGCTCGGCCAGGGGGCGCTGAACGAGCTGGTGCAGCTCGTCGGCCTCTACGCCTTCGTGTCCATCACGCTGAACGCCTACGACGTTCCGACGGAAGAACTGGACAGCTGAGGAACGGGGCGGCCGGGCGCGAGGTTCTCCGGCCATGACCGTGGACGCCCAAACCTTCATCGACGCCCTGCACCGGCTGGAAGCCGAGCGGGAGGTGGCCGCCATCGCCGGCCTGTACGCCCCGGACGCCGTGATCTCCAACCCCTTGGTGAAGAACCAGGGGAACGAAGGGGCGGCGGCGTTCTGGACGGCCTACCGCGAGAGCTTCGACGACATCCGCTCGGAGTTCTCCTCCATCCTTGAGGCCGACGGCCGTATCGCTCTGGAGTGGAAGAGCACCGGCACGGCCAAGGGCAAGCCCTTCGCCTATGAGGGCGTCAGCATCCTGGAGGTGGAGGGCGAGGCCATCACCGCCTTCCGGACCTATTTCGACAGCGCCAGGCTCGGGCGCGAACTGGTGGGGCAGGGCTGACACGGCGGCTGATCAGAACAGCACCCGCGGGTTCATGATGCGGTGCGGGTCGAAGGCGGCCCGCACGCGCCGCATCAGCTCCACCGTTCCAGGGTCCTTGTAGCGGAGCGCTTCGACGGACTTCATCGCGCCCAGCCCATGCTCGGCGGAGATCGATCCGCCGAGCGCGTCCACGAGGTCGTGGATGGCCCGCGATCCCGCCTCCCGCCCCGCTTCGTGCGCCGCACCGTCGCCGCCCTTTGGCTGCAGGACGTCGTAGTGGATGTTGCCGTCGCCGACATGGCCGAAGGCCACCACCCGCGATCCGGGTGCGAGCCGCGCCGCCAGTGCGCCTGCACGCTCCAGGAACTCCGGCACGCAGGAGACGGGAACGGAGACGTCGTGCTTCCAGCTCACGCCCTCGGGCTTCTGGGCCGCGGACTGCCCTTCGCGCAGACGCCAGAACGCCTGCGCCTGACTCTCGCTCTGCGCCACCGCCGCGTCGGCGATCACGCCGTCCTCCAGGGCGGCGGAGAGCAGCCGCTCCATCGCCGCCTCCGCTCCGCCCGCCTCGCTGGAGGCGATCTCGATCAGGGCGATCCAGGGGTGCGGCTCGGCCAATGGATCGCGCCCGTCGGCGATGTTCCTGACGGCCAGCTCCACGCCGCGATGGCTGATCAGTTCGAAGGCCTCCACGGCCCCGCCGCTCGCGTCCTTGGCCCGGGCGAGGAGCCGGATCGCCGCCGCGGGCGAAGCGAGCCCCACCATCGCCGTCGCCCGCGACGAGAGGATCGGAAAAAGCTTCAGCGCCGCGGCCGTGACCACGCCCAGCGTCCCTTCTCCTCCGATCAGGAGCTGCTTGAGGTCGTAGCCGGTGTTGTCCTTCCGGAGCCGCTTGAGCCCCCTGAACACCGAGCCGTCCGGCAGCACCGCCTCCAGCCCCAGCACTAGGTCGCGCATGGTCCCGTAGCGCAGCACGGCCGTCCCGCCGGCGTTGGTGGAGACGAGCCCCCCGACCGTGGCGCTCCCCTCCGACGCCAGGCTGAGCGGGAAGGTCCGACCGACCGCCGCCGCCGCCGCGTGCACGGCGGCGAGCGGGACGCCGGCCTCCGCGATCAGGACGTCGTCGAGCGCCGCCGCCTCGCGCACCGCCCGCAGCCGCTCGGTGGAGAGCAGCACCTCGCCGACGGGAATCTGGCCGCCGACGAGCCCCGTGTTGCCGCCCTGGAGGGTCATGGTGATCCGGTGCGCTGAACAGTGGCTCACGATCGCGGCGACTTCCTCCACCGTACGCGGCAGAAGGAGGAGCGGCGTCTCACCCCGCCAGCGGTCACGCCATTCCCTCAGTTTGGGGAGGAGGCGGTCCGCTTCGTCCGACCAGCCGTCCGGGCCTACCAGGGCCTTGAGCGCGGCGAGGGGGGCGAGCGTCGCGTCGTCCGGCATGACCCCGTCTAGCACGTCCTGGAGGCCAGCCGTCTCGCCCGCTATCCTGGCGACCATGCCACGGCTGTCCATCACCGAGGACCTCGCGATCGAGGAGGACGAGATCGGCCTGCGCTTCGTGCGCGCGGCCGGCCCGGGCGGCCAGAACGTCAACAAGGTCTCCACCGCCGTGGAGCTCCGTTTCGACGCCCGCCGCTCCCCCTCCCTGCCGGACGCGGTGAGCGCGCGGCTGCAGCGGCTGGCCGGCTCGCGCCTGACCGGCGAGGGCGTCCTGGTGATCCTGGCCCTGCTGGTCGTGCAACGCGCCGGGGTGCCGGGCCAGGCCGCGACCGGGAGCGGCGGCCCCTTCGCGCTGGTCGACGGAGACGGGAAGCCCGTCACGCAGGCGGCCTTCGCGGG
>CAXUCS010000326.1:0-1831 GCA_964249365.1 uncultured Caulobacteraceae bacterium
TCCCCGGCCCCTCCCCTATCGAGGGGGAAGGAGTCGAGACGCCCGAAGGCATCCGGATCAAGCCGGCCTACACCGCCGGCGACATCGCCGGCCTCGACTTCCTCGGCGGCTACCCGGGCGTGGCCCCGTTCGTGCGGGGCCCCTACCCCACCATGTACGTCACCAACCCGTGGACCATCCGCCAGTACGCGGGCTTCTCCACCGCGCAGGAGTCCAACGCCTTCTACCGGAGGAACCTGGCGGCCGGGCAGAAGGGGCTGTCGATCGCCTTCGACCTCGCCACCCACCGCGGCTACGACAGCGACAACCCCCGCGTGGTGGGCGATGTCGGCATGGCGGGGGTCGCGATCGACTCGATCTACGACATGCGCCAGCTGTTCGACGGCATACCGCTCGACCAGATGAGCGTGTCGATGACCATGAACGGGGCGGTGCTGCCGGTGCTCGCCCTCTTCATCGCCGCAGGGCAGGAGCAGGGCGTCTCGCCGGCCAAGCTCACGGGCACGATCCAGAACGACGTGCTCAAGGAGTTCATGGTCCGCAACACCTACATCTATCCGCCCGCGCCCTCAATGCGGATCATAGCCGACATCTTCGCCTATACGGCCAAGGAGATGCCGAAGTTCAACAGCATATCGATCAGCGGCTACCACATGCAGGAGGCCGGAGCTTCGGCCGACCTGGAGCTCGCCTACACGATCGCGGACGGGATCGAATACGTGCGCGCCGGCATCGCCGCCGGCATGGGCGTGGACAGCTTCGCGCCGCGCCTTAGCTTCTTCTGGGCCATCGGCATGAACTACTTCATGGAGGTGGCCAAGATGCGCGCGGCGCGGCTCCTCTGGGCCAGGCTGATGCGCCGGTTCAACCCGAAGGACAGCCGCTCGCTCTCGCTGCGCACCCATTGCCAGACCTCCGGCTGGTCGCTGGCGGCGCAGGACGTGTTCAACAACGTCACCCGTACCTGCGTGGAGGCCATGGCGGCGGCGAACGGCCAGACCCAGTCGCTGCACACCAACAGCCTGGACGAGGCCTTGGCGCTGCCGACCGACTTCTCCGCCCGGATCGCGCGCAACACCCAGCTCTTCCTCCAGACCGAGTCGGGCCTGACCCGCACCATCGACCCCTGGGGCGGCTCCTACTATGTCGAGCGGCTGACCTACGAGCTGGCCGCCCGGGCCTTGTCCCACATTGAGGAGGTGGAGCGGCTCGGGGGGATGGCCAAGGCGATCGAGGCCGGCGTGCCCAAGCTCAGGATCGAGGAGGTCGCGGCCCGGACCCAGGCCCGCATCGACAGCGGGCGCCAGACGGTGGTGGGCGTGAACCGCTACAAGCCCGAGGTTGAGGAAGCGATCCCGATGCTCAAGGTCGACAACACGGCCGTACGCCGCCAGCAGGTCGAGAAGCTCCAGCACCTGCGCGCCGAGCGCGACGAGCGCGAGGTCGAGGCGAAGCTCGCCGCCCTGACGAACGGCGCGGCGGGCGGCGCCAACCTCCTGGAGCTGTCGGTGGAGGCCGCCCGCGCCAAGGCGACGGTCGGCGAGATCAGCGATGCGCTGGAGCGCGTCTTCGGCCGCCACACCGCCCAGATCCGGGCCATCAAGGGCGTCTACCTCCGCGAAGCCGGGGCCGACGACCGCACCGTCGCCCGCGCCCAGCGCATGGTGGAGGACTTCCGCTCCACCGACGGCGGTCCGCCGCGCATCTACATCGCCAAGATGGGCCAGGACGGCCATGACCGCGGGCAGAAGGTGGTGGCCTCGGCCTTCTCCGACCTCGGCTTCCAGGTGGAGATCGGGCCCCTGTTCCAGACGCCGGCCGAAACGGCGCG
>CAXUCS010000326.1:1841-3557 GCA_964249365.1 uncultured Caulobacteraceae bacterium
ATCGACGACCTGCTGCTGCAGGACGCGCTGCTCGACGCGGTGGCGGCCGGCGTGCATGCGGTCGGCGCCTCCTCGCTCGCCGCCGGCCACCTGACGCTCGTGCCCGAGCTGAAGGCCGAGCTCGCGCGCGCCGGGCGCGAGGACATGCTGGTGGTGGTCGGCGGCGTGATCCCGCCGTCGGACTTCCAGGCGCTCCTGGACGCCGGCGCCTCGGCGATCTTTCCGCCCGGCACGGTGATCGCGGAGGCGGCGATCACGCTCCTGGAGCAGCTGAACGCGCGGCTCGGCTACAGCCAGCAGGCGGCTTAGCCTCTCCACCAGCTCCGCTGGTCCCCTCCTCCCAGAGGGGAGGATTATAAGGATTTAAGATGCTCCCTCTCTGGGAGAGTTGTCGCGGAGCGACTGAGGGGGCCGCCGACGGCGGGCCTACGCCACCTTCACCCGTAGCGCGGACTCCGGCAGGTCGGTCCCGAAGGCGCGCTGGTAGAACTCCGCCACCGTGGGGCGCTCCAGCTCGTCGCACTTGTTCAGGAAGGTCAGGCGGAAGGCCAGGCCGACCTCGCCGAAGATGGTGGCGTTCTGGGCCCAGGTGATCACCGTCCTGGGGCTCATCACGGTGGAGATGTCGCCGTTCATGAAGGCGTTGCGGGTGAAGTCGGCGACCCGCACCATGGCGTTCAGCGTGCGCTTGCCCTCCGCGGTGTCGTAGCCCGGCGACTTGGCCTGAACGATGGCGACCTCCACGTCCTGGGCGAGGTAGTTCAGCGTGGTGACCACGCTCCAGCGGTCCATCTGGCCCTGGTTGATCTGCTGGGTGCCGTGATAGAGGCCCGTGGTGTCGCCGAGCCCGATGGTGTTGGTGGTGGCGAACAGGCGAAAATAGGGGTGGGGCCGGATCACCCGGTTCTGGTCCAGGAGCGTCAGGCGGCCCTGCGCCTCCAGCACCCGCTGGATCACGAACATGACGTCCGGGCGCCCCGCGTCGTATTCGTCGAACACGAGCGCGATGGGCCGCTGGATAGCCCAGGGCAGGATGCCCTCGCGAAACTCGGTAACCTGCTGGCCCTCCTTCAGCACGATCGCGTCCTTGCCGACGAGGTCGATCCGGCTGACGTGGGCGTCCAGGTTCACCCGCACCAAGGGCCAGTTCAGCCGCGCCGCCACCTGTTCGATGTGGGTCGACTTGCCGGTGCCGTGATAGCCCTGCACCATCACCCGCCGGTCGTGGGCGAAGCCGGCGCAGATCGCCAGCGTGGTCTGGGGGTCGAAGCGGTAGCCCTCGTCGAGCTCCGGCACGTGGGGATCGGGGGCGGAGAAGGCCGGCACGACCATGTCGCTGTCCACGCCGAAGGCGTCGCGGACGGCCAGGCGGCGGTCCGGCGTGGCGGCGGGAAGAGGGTCTTCGCGGGCGATGTCTAGGGCCATGGCGCCAGTTGTCTAAGGGAGCGGGCGGGGAGAGGAAAGCCGCGGCCGGCCTCAGACCAGCTTGGCCGCCTTCAGGGTCTTATAAGCGCGCAGCACCCGGGCGAGTTTCTGCTCGGTGGAGCGATCGCCGCCGTTGGAGTCGGGATGGAAGCGCTTCACCAGTTCGAGGTAGCGCACCCGGATCGCCTGGCTATCGGAGGCCGCCTCCAGGTCGAGCTCCTCCATCGCGCGGCGTTCCAGCTTGCCGAGTTGACGGCTTTCCTTCGGCTTGGCCTGCGGCGCACCCGGCTG
>CAXUCS010000327.1:0-3552 GCA_964249365.1 uncultured Caulobacteraceae bacterium
ACGGGGGAGTGCGCGTCCACGCCGCCGGCGCCGCCACCCAGGCGCTGGAGGGCCGGCGGATGGCCGAGATCGGCCTGATGGCGGAGGCGGGAGCCCTCTACTTCACCGATGTCGACCGGCCGGTGGTGGACTCCCGGGTGCTCCGGCGCGTTCTGGCCTACGCCCGCGCGCACGGCCGCCCCGTCGCCCACCGCCCGGCCGACCCGCACCTGACCGCCGGCGCGGTGGCGACAGAGGGGCCGTTCGCCGCTTGGCTCGGCCTGCCCGCCGCGCCCTCGACCGCCGAGCGCGTCATGCTGGAACGCGACCTGGCCTTGGCGGAACTCACCGGCGCCCATCTCCTTGTCGACCAGATCACCACCGCCGAGGCGCTGGAAGCGCTCGCGCGCGCCAGGGCCCGGGGCGTGCGGGCGAGCGCCACCGCCTCCATCAACCACCTGTCGTTCAACGAGGTGGACGTCGGCGACTACCGTACCTTCTTCCGGCTGGACCCGCCGCTCCGGGCCGAGGGCGACCGGCAGGCGCTGGTGCAGGCGCTGGCGGCGGGGCTGGTGGACGCTCCTGCCCGCGCTTCTCACCCTGCACCATGAGGCGGGGCTCGGCCTCCTGGCCGTCCTGGGGCCGGTGACCAGCGGGCCCGCGGACCTGCTCGGCGTGAACGGCGGGCACATCGCGCGGGGCGCGGCCGCCGACCTCGTGCTGTTCGACCCCGGGGCGCCGTGGGTGGTGGACGCCGACGCGCTCCTGTCGAAGTCCAAGAACTCCCCCTTCGACGGCCGTCGCCTCCAGGGCGTGGTCCAGGCGACCCTGGTGGACGGCCACCTCATCCACGGCGCGCTGCCGTGAGCCGCGCGATCAAAGCCGCCGTGCGCAGGGCGCTGTCGCCCATCCTGGTCGCGTCGGCCCTGCAGGCGGGCTGCGCCACCCCCGCGCGTGAGCGATGCGGCCTCGTCGCCTGCGGCGTACAGGGCGCAGACCTCCTCCAGGTCACGGCCGAACAGCTCGGCGCCACGCCCGGAGCGATCCAGCTCTACGACATCCGCAATTATCCTGGCGCCACGGTCGCCTGGCGAGTTCGTCATGCCGGGCGGGCCTACCAGTGTCGCGAGGCGCGCGATCCCGCCGCGCCGAGCCACGTCCGCTTCGTCTACTGCCGTCCCGCCACCTAAGCGTCCTCCAGATGAAGCACGCCGGGCGCCGTCTTCAGCGCGCCCCGCAGCGTCGGATCCAGGCTGAAGCGGCCGGGGAGCCGTATCTCGACCTCGCTGCCATCCGCCACCGAGGCGACGACCGTAACCTCGCTTCCGCGTCCGGCGCTTGGCGCAGCTTGCAGCCGCCGCCTGAGCGCCTCCACCGCCGCACGTTCGGGCGAGACGTAGACCCGCAGCGATGAGGCGGTTTCCGCCGCCGTCAAGTCCAGCGCCTCCACATCGTCGCCGAAGAAACGCAGCTCCCCTTCCCGGCCCTTGACCCTGACCTTCACGAGCACCGAGCGGCCCGTCTCCAGGAGGTCGCGGCACTTGCGCAGGGCGTCGGGGGGAAACAGCACCTCGAAGTCCCCCGTAGGGTCCGACAAGGTCACGAAGGCGAACTTCTCGCCGGACCTGGAGGGACGCTCAGACTTCCGCCGCACCACGCCCGCCATGCGAAACGCTTCGTGGCCCGCTTCCGCGAGCTCGGCGGTCTCGGCGAGAAGCGTCGTGCGCTTGCGGCGGAGCAGCTCCGACAGGGCCTCCAGCGGATGGCCGCTAAGATAGAAGCCGACGGCGACGAGCTCCTCGTCGAGCTGTTCGGTCTGGGTCCAGGGCTGCACCGCCTTCAGGCGCGGATGGGCCGCCCCGGCGTCATCGCCGAACAGGCCGCCCTGGTTGGAGCCCCGTTCGGCGGTCATGCTCTGGGCGTAGGCCGTCAGCACATCGGCGCAGGCCAGGATCTGCGCCCGGTTGGGATGCAGGGTATCGAAGGCCCCGGCCCGTGCGAGGTTCTCCAACGCCCGCTTGTTGAGCTGGCGCGTGTCCACCCGCTCCAGGAAATCGTAGAGGTCGCGGAAGGGACCGCCCTCCGCCCGAACCGCCTCCACGTGCTCCATGGCGGCGAGCCCGACGTTGCGGATCGCGCCCAGCGCATAGAGCACCGCACCGTCCTCCACCGCGAAGTCGGCCGCCGACCGGTTGATGTCGGGCGCCGCGATCCGGACGCCGAAGCGCCGCGCATCCTGGTAGAAGACCGCCAGCCGATCAGTGTTGGAGAGGTCCAGGCTCATGGATGCGGCGAAGAACTCGACAGGGGCGTTCGCCTTCAGCCAGGCCGTCTGGTAGCTGACGACCGCATAGGCCGCCGCGTGACTCTTGTTGAACCCGTAGCCGGCGAACTTGGCGACCAGTTCGAAGATGGAGGCGGCGTGAGCGGGCTCGACGCCTCTGCCTTCGGCGCCGGAGACGAAGCGCACCTTCTGCGCATCCATCTCTTCCTTCTTTTTCTTGCCCATGGCGCGGCGCAGGAGGTCCGCCTCGCCTAGCGAGTAGCCCGACAGGACCTGCGCGATCTGCATCACCTGTTCCTGGTAGATGATGACGCCGTAGGTCTCCTTCAGGATCGGCTCCAGAGCCGGATGCAACATGTCCGGCTCCGCCCGGCCGTGCTTGCGCTCGACATAGGCGGGGATGTTGTCCATCGGACCCGGGCGGTAGAGAGCGCCCAGCGCGGTGATGTCCTCGATCGCGCTCGGCTGCAGCTTGCGCAGCGCGTCGCGCATCCCCTGGCCTTCGAACTGGAACACGCCCACCGTCTGGCCCGAGGCGAACAGGGAGTAGGTCCTGGGATCGTCGAGCGGCAGGGCGTCCAGGTCGAGCGTGACGCCCCGGCTCTTCAAATGGCCGAGCGCCCGGTCGAGCACCGTCAGGGTCTTCAGGCCCAGGAAGTCGAACTTCACCAGCCCCGCGGACTCCACCCATTTCATGTTGAACTGGGTGGCGGGTATGTCGGAGCGCGGATCACGGTAGAGCGGGGCGAGCTCGGTCAGCGGACGGTCGCCGATGACGATGCCGGCGGCATGGGTCGAGGCGTTGCGGTAAAGCCCTTCCAGCCGCAGGGCCACGTCGAGGAGCTCGGCCACGGAGGGGTCGTCCTGGCGGGCCTGCTGCAGCCTGGGCTCGATCTCCAGCGCCTGCGCCAGCGTCACCGGGTTGGCGGGGTTGGCCGGCACCATCTTGGCCAGCCGGTCCACCATGCCGAGCGGCAGTTGCATGACGCGGCCGACATCACGAAGCACCGCACGGGCCTGCAGGGTGCCGAAGGTGATGATCTGGGCCACCCGATCGGCGCCGTAACGACCCTGGACATAGGCGATGACGCTGTCGCGCCGCTCCTGGCAGAAGTCGATGTCGAAGTCGGGCATCGACACCCGCTCCGGATTGAGGAATCGCTCGAACAGAAGACCGAAACGGAGCGGGTCGAGGTTGGTGATCGTGAGCGCCCAGGCTACGAGCGATCCGGCCCCCGAGCCCCGCCCTGGCCCCACCGGACAGCCGTTCGCCTTGGCCCATTTAATGA
>CAXUCS010000328.1:0-3552 GCA_964249365.1 uncultured Caulobacteraceae bacterium
CTTCCCCGACAACGTCTTCTTCATGGGCGGCCGGTTCGCGGCGGCGATCGACTTCTACTTCGCCTGCACCGACGCCTACGCCTACGATCTGGCGGTGTGCCTGAACGCCTGGGCCTTCGAGGCGGACGGGCGCTTCCGGGCGGAGGCGGCGGGTGCGCTGATCGCCGGCTATCAGGAGAGCCGCCCGTTGAGCGGAGCCGAGCGCGCGGCCCTGCCCACCCTGGCGCGCGGGGCGGCGCTGCGCTTCTTCCTGACGCGGCTAGCGGACTGGGGTCCTCCGCCGCCCGGCGCCCTGGTCCGCCCCAAGGACCCGCTGGAGTATGCGGCCCGGCTTGATTTCCTGCGGCGGTGCGGGGAAGAGCCCTTCGACGCATGAACGACGACGTGGTGATCTATACGGACGGGGCCTGCAGCGGGAACCCCGGGCCGGGCGGCTGGGGCGCGATCCTGACCGCCGGCGCCCACGAGCGGGAGATCTGCGGCGGCGAGGCGCCCACCACCAACAACCGCATGGAGCTGACCGCCGCCATTCGCGCGCTGGACGCGCTGAAGCGTCCCTGCCGGGTAGAGCTGCACACCGACAGCCAGTACGTCCGCCAGGGGATCACCGAGTGGCTCGGCGGATGGAAGCTCCGCGGGTGGAAGACCGCCGACAAGAAGCCGGTGAAGAACGAGGACCTGTGGCGCGCGCTGGACACCGCCCGCACCCGCCACGAGGTGAGCTGGCGCTGGGTCAAGGGGCACGCCGGCCATCCGATGAACGAGCGCGCGGACGCCCTGGCGCGCCGCGGACTGGAGGAAGCGCGCGCGCGGAACCGGGAAATCCTGTAAGGTTTGGGTCGTCATGGCCGTCTTGGACTGGATGACGCCCGATGCCGGACAGGGGGTGGAGGCCGAGCGCCTGCGCCTTCGTCCACCGCGCATGGCCGACTACAGCGCCTGGTCGGCGCTTCGCGAAGCTTCCCAGGCCTTCCTGCAGCCTTGGGAGCCCACCTGGCCCTCCGACGACCTCACCCGGGCGGCCTTTCGCCGCCGCCTGGCGCTCTACCAGCGTGACCAGGACCTCGGGCAGGGCCATGCCTTCTTCGCCTTCCGCCGCGGCGACGGGGAGCTGGTGGGGGGTGTCACGCTGCGCAACGTGCTGCGCGGCGTCGCCCAGACCGGAACGCTCGGCTACTGGGTCGGCGAGCGCTTCTCGCGCCAGGGCTATACGCTGGAAGGGGTCCACGCCGTCACGCGCTTCGCCTTCGGCCGGCTCGGCCTGCATCGGCTGGAAGCGGCCTGCTGCCCGGAGAACGACGCCTCGCGCCGGCTCCTGCTCAAGGCGGGCTTCGAGCTGGAGGGCCGCGCGCGCGGCTACCTCAAGATCGACGGTCGCTGGCGCGACCACCTGCTGTTCGGGCTGGTGGCGGCGGAGGGCGGCGCGGGGTAGCTTGGAGCCCGCTAGGCGCTGCCCGTCTGGGCCGACAGGTGGTCGGCGCGCACGCCGATCTTGGCGAGCGCCCGGGCCCATTTGGTCTCGTGGTCGGCGTCGAACACCAGGTCCTCGTCCGCTTCGCAGGCCAGCCACACGTTCTCGCGCAGTTCCTGCTCGAGCTGGCCGGCGCCCCAGGTGGCGCAGCCCAGCGCCAGGATCGACTGGCGGGGCTTGCGCTCGGCGTCCACCATCGCCTCCAGCACCTCGCGGGTCGGGGTGAGCGACAGCTCTTCGTTCACCGGCAGGGTGGCGTCGCTGGTGGCGTAGTCGGCGGTGTGGATCACGAAGCCCCGCTCGCGGTCCACCGGGCCGCCGGCGAGGACCACCTGCTCCAGCCGCTTGACCTTGGGCTTGACCCCCAGCCGCTCCAGGAGGTCGCCGAGCGAGAGCCCGTCCAGCGGGTGGTTCACCGTCACCCCCATGGCGTTCTCCGCCGAATGCGCGCACATCAGGATCACGGCCCGCTCGAAGCGCGGGTCGCCGATGCCCGGCATGGCGATCAGCATGTGGCCGGCGAGGAAACCCTCCTCCGTTTCGTCCGCCGCGCCTTCGGTTTCGCTCATGCGCCTATCATGGGCGTGGGCGCGGGCGATGCAAGGCTGCACGGCCTTGCCCCCCGGCCTTTCCACCCCTATCCACCCCGCCGTGAAACAAAGGAGCGGGCCATGACGATCAAGGTGGGCGATGCGCTGCCGGACGCGACCTTCATGACCGCCGGTGCGGACGGGCCGGAGCCGAAGACCACCGCCGAGATCTTCGGGGGCAGGACGGTCGCGCTGTTCGCGGTGCCGGGGGCCTTCACCCCGACCTGCTCGGCCCGCCACCTGCCGGGCTTCGTGGACAAGGCCGGCGCGCTGAAGGCCAAGGGCGTGGACGGGATCGCCTGCGTATCGGTCAACGACGTCTTCGTCATGGGCGCCTGGGCCAGGTCGCAGGCGGTCGGCGAGGCGGTGACGATGCTGGCGGACGGCAACGGCGCCTTCACCAGGGCGGTCGGGCTGGAGATGGACGGCTCCCGGTTCGGCATGGGTCCGCGCTCCCAGCGCTATTCCATGGTGGTGAAGGACGGCGTGGTGCAGGCGCTGAACGTGGAGGAAGGCGGCGCCTTCGAGGTGTCCTCGGCCGATTACATGCTGGCGCAGGTCTGAGGAGACGCTGCTCCGGGCGCGGGAGAGCCGCATGAGGCGCCTGGCCACGGCCGCGGTGTTTGCCGCCGCGCTCGCGGCGGGCGTGGCCGACGCACAGAGCGTGTCCACCGACTACGTCGCCGCGCCGGCCGGGACCTATCGGCTCGACCCGGCCCAGACCAGCGTGACCCTCAAGGTGTCCCACCTCGGCCTGTCGGCCTACACCCTGCGCCTGCAGGGGGTGAAGGGCCAGTTCACCTTCGACCCGAACCATCCCGAGGCGTCCAGGCTGCAGGTCCAGATGGACGCCGGTTCGGTGAGCACGGGCGATCCGGCCTTCGACCGGCAGGTCGCGACGGAGGTGCTGGACGCGCCGCGCTACCCTGAGCTCGGCTTCGTCTCCACTGCGGTGAAGCCCGGCCAGGGTGGCCGGGGGCAGGTGGTGGGCGACCTGACCCTGCACGGCCAGACCCATCCGGTGACGCTGGACGTGATCTTCAACGGCTTTCTCACCGACCCCGCCAGCCACGCGGTACGGATGGGCTTCTCCGCCGACGCCGCGGTGCGCCGCTCCGACTACGGCGTGACCAAACTTCTGCCGCTGGTGGGCGACCAGGTCGGCGTGGTGATCGAGGCCGAGTTCACCCGTTAGCGGCGCAGCCTCAATTTCTGGCAAGTTGGCAAGCCGGCGCGGCCGTGGTCCGATGACGGCGGTGTCGAGCGGAGAGGAGGACCGGGCTGCGTGAGGAAGGTCCTCGTAGCCGGCTTGGTGGCGCTGTGCGCAGCGGTCATCGCGACGGCGGCCTTCCTGCTGCGGACCGGCCACGCCCCACCCGTGCTCGCCGACGCCATCGCCAAGGCTCGACCGAGCTCGCGCCCCGTTCCGGCGGACGCCGGCCGCGCCTCCGGCAGCGACGACGCCGCGTTCGGAACCCCAGGCGCTGAGCC
>CAXUCS010000329.1:0-3546 GCA_964249365.1 uncultured Caulobacteraceae bacterium
GAGGCGCGGCACCGCGTGGGGGAAGTCGGCGTTCACCACCACCGCGTCGGCGCGGACCTCCCGGCCGGCGACCTCCACTCCCCGCGCCTCGCCCCCCTCGTAGACCACCCGCTCCACGGGCGCGCCCAGCCGCAGGTCCACTCCCATGCGCCGGGCGAGCGCGGCCATGGCCTCCGTCACCGCGCCGCATCCGCCTACCGGATGGTAGACGCCGTGCTCGTACTCCATGAAGGCCAGGATGGAGAACAGGCTCGGGCACTTGAACGGAGACATGCCGATGTACTTGGTCTGGAAAGAAAACGCGAGCCGGACGCGCGGGTCCTTGAAGAAGCGGCGCAGCTCGCCGTCCACCGTGGTCATGGGCTGGAGCTTAGGGAGCGCCCCGACCATCTCCCAGGAGACCAGGGACCGCCAGCTGTCGAAGGCCCGCTCCAGCGCCGGCTCCAGCAGCTTGAGCTTGGCGCGGCCGTGCTCGAAGAAGCGCGGGACGTTCTTGGCGTCTTCGGGGGCGATGCGGGCGATCTCGGCCGTCAGCCCGTCCAGGTCGGGCGTGGCCCTGATCTCGCCGGCGCCCTCGAAGACGATCCGGTACTGGGGGTCCAGCCGCCGGAGTTCGACGTGGTCCTCCAGCCGCTCGCCGCAGGCCGCGAAGATCTGCGCCAGCGCCTTCGGGTACAGGAAGAAGGTAGGGCCCGCGTCGAAGCGGTAGCCATCGGGCGTGGAGAAGGTCCGGGTGCGGCCGCCCACCACCGCGTCGCGCTCGAAGACCTGGACCTCGACACCCTGAGCCGCCAGGAGCAGGGCCGAGGCCAGCCCCCCCGGCCCGGCGCCCACCACGACAACCTTCTTCGAACGGTAAGCGGAACCAGCGTCGGTCAAGGCCGGGACTCGAACGCCTGGCGGGCGTCCCAGGCCTTGCGAACCTCGCATAGGAGACACCCCGCTTCCAGCGGCAATTTACCTGTTCCCGCCGAGCTGCGTTAAGTATAGACGCGCGCCGCGCCGGAGCAAAAGAGACCTAGCAGACTTCGTTTACATATGTTTCGAGTTCAAGACGAACGGGTTCCGCGAACGCGGCGGGCGACGTCGGCAGGGGCGTGAAGAGCCCGGGCCGCGAGACCTGAGCGGCGTTGCGGCCCTCGACCAGCCCCGGCGCCGCGCCTAGATGGGAGCCATGAGCTCAAGGCTGTCTGACGCGATCGAGGGCGCCGCCGGAGCCGTCCTGTCCCCCGTCATATCGGGGATCGCCGCCTTCAACCGCTGGCGGCTGCCGCCCCGCGACGCGCCCCACCCGTTCCTGACCGGCGTCCACGAGCCCATGGCCGAGGAGCTGACGCTGCACGACCTCCCGGTGGAGGGCGCGCTCCCGCCCGAGCTGGACGGCCGCTATGTCCGCATCGGCCCCAACGCGGCCGCGCCCGACCCGCGCACCTACCACTTCTTCGTGGGCGACGGCATGCTGCACGGCGTGCGGATCAAGGGCGCGCGGGCGCTGTGGTACCGCAACCGCTGGATCCGCTCCGCCGAGGTCGCCAAGGCGCGCGGCCTGCCCGCCGCCCCTGGGCCGCGCCACATCTTCGACACGGTGAACACCAGCGTGCTGCACCACGCCGGCGCGGGCTGGGCGCTGGTGGAGGCGGGCAGCACGCCGGTGCGGTTCGCCGAGGAGCTGGACGGGCAACGCTACGAGGACTTCGGCGGCACCCTGCCGGGCTCCTTCAGCGCCCATCCGCGCCGCGATCCCTCCACCGGCGAGCTCCACGCCCTGTGCTACGAGGCCAACGACCTGAAGCGGGTCCGCTACAACGTGGTCGATGCAGGCGGCCGCGTGCGCCGCTCCGTCGTGATCCCGGTGGAGCACGGCCCGCTGATCCACGACTGCGCCATCACCGATCGCTACGTCGTGATCCTGGACCTGCCGCTGACCCTGTCGCTGCGCGTGGTGATGGCGGGCCACGGCTTCCCCTACCGGTGGAACGACAGGCATCCGGCGCGCGTCGGACTCCTGCCGCGGGACGGCGGGGCCGACGAGGTGCGCTGGCTGCCCCTCGACCCGTGCTTCGTGTTCCACACCGCCAACGCCTACGACCTGCCCGACGGGCGCGTGGCGCTGGACGTGATCGCCTACGACCGCATGTTCGCCGGCGACAACCTGGCCCCTGACGAGGCGCCGCGCGGGCTCGAGCGCTGGCTGCTCGACCCTGAGGCCGGGACCGTGTCGCAGACGGCCCTGGACCCCACGCCCCAGGAGCTGCCGGTCATCGACGACCGGCGCCGGGGCCTGCCCTACCGCTACGCCTATGCGCTGGGCCTTCCCGCCGAGGCGTCGGAGAGCCTGGTCGGCGAGGCGCCGCTCCTCAAGCACGATCTCGAGCGGGGCACCCGGTCGGTCCACGCCTTCGGGCCCGGGCGAATCGCCGGCGAGTTCGTGTTCACGCCCCGCACGCCGGACGCCGCGGAGGACGACGGGTGGCTGATGGGCTTCGTCAACGAAGCCGACGGCGCCGGCACGGCGCTCGAACTGCTCGATGCGCGCGACATGGCCGCTCCACCGGTCGCGAGCGTGCGCCTGCCCCACCGCATACCGCCCGGCATCCACGGCGCGTGGCTGCCGGCGCAGTGACTCGCTCCGGCCCGCGGCGGCGGCGCTCAGAGCAGGGCCAGGATGATGGGCAGGACTGCGCCCGCCGCCAGCAGGCCCCATGAAAGGCGCGGCGTACGGGTGACGCGCAGGCCGATCCAGAGGCCGAACGCGGTGGATGCGCCAAGGCCGACCGCCACCGCCTCGAAGAACCACTTCAGGGCCAGGGTCGGGAGCCTGGTGCGGCGGTGGTCGTCGTCATCATGGTGGTCCGGCGGCGCGACGTGGTCGCGGTCGGCGGCCGGGCCGGGCGGCGGAGCGTGATGATGCTCGCGCCGGGACAGCACCTGGTCCTTGTGCAGGCTGCCGAGCGCCCGGATCAGCGCCGGAGGCCGGTATCCGTCGTGCGCCTCGTGCAGGTTGAAGATCTGCAGCGCGCCGGTGAAGGCGAAGAACAGCACGCTCGGCGCGATGAAAAGGCCGAGGTACCCGTGAAGGCGGCGGATCAGCAGCAAGGATGACGTCCCGGATCGAAGGATGAGGTGCGGCGAGCGCGCGCGGGCCCACGTGCGCGAGCCGGCTCCGTGTGTCCAGCCACAGCCGGCCGCCTATGGCGCGCCAGCGGTGGCGGAAGGTGTCGTCCTCGCTGAGGCCCTCGCGATGAAGAACTGGAGCTGCACGGCCGAGAGCCGGGCGCCCAGCCTGCGCGCCAAGTCCCCGCGGTGCGCTCAAGCGTGATCCAGCCGGCCCCCGTCGTGGCCGGAGGCGTGGTCTGGCGGGTGCGCACCAGGGTCCCGCCGCTGGCCACGGGCAGCGGACCGCCCCGCAACGCCTGCGCGATGTCGTCCAGGCGCAAGGCCGGTGCGCGCCGGGGCGGCAGCGGCGGCAGCGCGACCGACACGGTTGCGACCTGCGCGGCGAGGAGGCTGTCGGCGCGGAGCCCGCGTAGGCGCCCGGTGCGCATC
>CAXUCS010000330.1:0-3105 GCA_964249365.1 uncultured Caulobacteraceae bacterium
GCTCGTGCAGGAACATGGTGGTCTGGACCAGGTCGAAGCTTCCGTCGGCGAACCGGGAAAGGTCGGTCCCGTCCGCCTGGACGAAGCGGACGTTGTCCACGCCCAGCGACGCCGCCCGCGCCGCGCCGTAGCGCAGCACCGGCGCGCCCACGTCCACCCCCACCACCTCCGCCTCCGGAAAGGCCTGGGCGAGCGGCAGGAGGTTCTGGCCGAGCGTGGCGCCGATCTCCAGGATGCGCCGGGGCCGGAAGTCGGGCAGGTGGCGGCGGAGCCAGCGCGCCATGCCCTGGCCGCCGCCGTCGGAGTAGCGGCCGAGCGCGCCCCCGGTGGTGGCGAAGATGGCGTGGTCGTAGTTGGCCGCGCCCGACACGTCGCCGGGGAAGGCTTCCCGGTGGTAGCTGCCCGGCATGCAGTGGTGGTCCACCGCCGAGACGTAGCGCGGGATGGGGAGGGCGGGGTCGAGCTCCAGCCGCCCCTCGCCGGCGGTCAGGGCGTCGGCCGTCGCGGCCAGCCGCTCGGCCTGGCGCAGCGTGGTCCAGCGGCCGGCCTGCTGGCGCTGCTCCATGGTCAGCCGGCGCAGCGCCGACCAGGCCTGGAAATAGGGGTCCTCCACCAGGGCGCGGCGCACCTCGTGGCGGTCCCGCGCGGGGCGTCCCAGCGCGGCCTCCGCCTGCGGCCGGGCGCGCACCTCCCAGGCGGTCTTCACGTGCGGCATGACCCGGGTGGACAGGTGGCGGTTCATATGGGCGAGCAGGTTCAGCCGCTCGACCTCGTCGTGGCCGGTCTCGGGAAAGACGCCGTGGCGGCCGACCACGCGGTAGTCCGGCGGACCGTCGTAGGCCGGCCCGGCCTCAGCCTTCACCTCGCCCGACCCGTCCATCGCCGCCTCCGCGCCAGATGGCCTAAGTCTATACCAACTCGCGCCGCAGCTCCACCAGCTCGTAGCCCGTCATCATGTAGCCGCCGACGCCGCCCTTGAGGAAGACGCCGTCGCGGTCGTCGGTGATCCACAGCTCGTAGGGCGGGTGCCCGCCCATGCCGTCCGCGCCCTCGTCGAGGAACTGGAAGCGGCGGGCGTCGAAGGCCCCGGCGGCCACCTCCACCCGCTCGCGGCCGAGGAAGACGGCGTCGATCCTTACCCGGGCGAGCAGCGGCGCGGTGGCGCCGCGGTGGTCGGTGGAGGGCAGGTAGAGGTTCAGCGTCCGCCGCTCGCCCGGCGCGCCCCAGGCCTGGCGGGACAGGAGGAAGCCGTCCGCAACGATGGGGTGGGTGCCGAAGCCGTCCAGCGGGCCGTCCAGCTCCACCCGCTGCGACACCCGCCCGATGGAGGGTCCGTAGGACTGGCACTCGATGAAGCCCTCCCCGAAGCGGAACCAGCCGGAGCCCATGAAGCGGTCGCCCACCGTCAGGCGGATCGCGCAGTCCGCCGGGCGCCCGTCCGCGTCCAGGCCGTAGACCACGTCGCGCATGACGGACGGATCGGGCTCGTCGATCTCGCAGTGGGCGCGAAGCGTCACCGCGCCGTCGCCGTGGTGGGTGAAGAGGAAGCTCTCGCGTCCCCGTTCCCGGCCCAGCCGCTCGGGCTTGTTGGAGGTGTAGAGGATGCGGCCCTCGACGTTGCGGCTCGCCATGGCGGCGGGGCTCAGGCCGCCTGCGCCACGGGCGCCTCGCCCGCGAAGCCGAGCGGCGGTCCGGCGTCGGCCAGGAAGCCGTAGGCCGGCTCGTCCGGGAGCCAGCCGGGAAGCCGGCGGCGCACCGCCACCAGCCGTTCCAGGTCGATCCCCGTCCTCAGGCCCATGGACTGGAGCATGAACACCAGGTCCTCGGTGACGATGTTGCCGCTGGCCCCCGGCGCGAACGGGCAGCCGCCGAGCCCGCCCAGCGAGGCGTCCAGTGTGGTGATCCCCACCTCCAGCCCCGCCAGCGCGTTGGCGAGCCCGAGCCCGCGGGTGTTGTGCAGGTGCAGCCCCTCCAGGGCGTCCTCGCCCACCGCGCCGCGCACCAGGCGCACCAGCCGTTTCACCTCGGCGGGGTTGGCGTAGCCGGAGGTGTCCGACAGCCCCACCTCGTCGCAGCCCGCCTCCATCAGCGCCTCGGCCAGGCGAAGGAGCGCGGCGTCGGACACCGGTCCTTCCAGCGTGCAGCCGAAGGCGGTGGACAGGCCGCCCTCGAAGCTCGGGCGGCGCTCGGGCGGGAGCGTCGCGATGAAGGCGGCGATGGCCCGAGCCTCCCCTATCATCTGGGCGTGGGTGCGGCGGACGTTCCTTAAGCTGTGCGTCTCGCTGACCGAGACGGGCAGGGTGATCTTGTCCGCCCCCGCCTCGACCGCCGCCTCCGCGCCCTTCAGGTTGGGCACGAGCGCGGCGACCGTGAGGCCCGCGATCGCCTTGGCGTGGCGCACCAGCGCGCCCGTGTCGGCCATGGACGGCAGGACGTGCGGGGGCACGAAGGAGCCGACCTCGATCTCGCGCACGCCCGCGGCCGCCTCCGCCTCGATCCAGGCCTTCCTGTGCTCCAGCGACATGACGGCGGCGGCGCTCTGCAGGCCGTCGCGCGGCCCCACCTCGCTGACCAGCACGTCCAGGCCGTCCACGCGCGGCATCCAAGACCCCTTCTCGTGAAGTTGGTATAAGAGTAGATCATTACACGCTGGGTGCCAGGGCTGATCCGCATGCACGACGAAGACGCCGCCCCCCTCGCGGGGACCAGGGTGGTGGAGTTCTCCCACATGGTGATGGGCCCCTCGGCGGGCGTGGTGCTGGCGGACCTCGGCGCGGAGGTGGTCAAGGTCGAGCCCCTGGAGGGCGACGCGACCCGCACCCTGCAGGGCTCCGGCGCCGGCTACTTCCCCATGTACAACCGCAACAAGAAAAGCCTCCGGCTCGACCTGAAGAGCGCGGCCGGCGCGCAGGTGGCGCGGCGGCTGGCCGGCTGGGCCGACGTGCTGATCGAGAACTTCCGCCCGGGCGCCCTGGGGCGGCTCGGCCTCGGCTACGAGGACCTGCGGGAGGCCAACCCCCGCCTGATCTACTGTTCGGCCAAGGGGTTCCTGGCGGGTCCCTATGCGCACCGCGCGGCGCTGGACGAGGTGGCGCAGATGATGGG
>CAXUCS010000330.1:3115-3542 GCA_964249365.1 uncultured Caulobacteraceae bacterium
GATAACGCCCCCATTCGGGAGCTACCCCCACTGTGCCCGGGCCGCCCGGGCGGCCGCTGCGCGCCGGGGCTTCGGTGATCGACGTGACGGGCGGCCTGTTCGGGGTGATCGGCGTGCTGGCCGCGCTGGAGCAGCGCCGCCGCACGGGGCGGGGCCAGGCGGTGGACTGCTCGCTCTACGAAACCACCGCCTTCCTGGTCGGCCAGCACATGGCGCAGAAGGCGGTGACCGGCGTCGCCGCCCAGCCCATGCCGGCGCGCACCTCGGCCTGGGCGATCTACGACGTGTTCGACGTGGCGGGCGGCGAACAGGTGTTCGTGGGCGTGGTGAGCGACGGGCAGTGGAGGAGCTTCTGCGACGCCTTCGGCCTTGCGGACTGGGGCGCGGACCCGGGCCTTACGGCCAACAGGGAGCGGGTGGGGGCGCG
>CAXUCS010000331.1:0-3533 GCA_964249365.1 uncultured Caulobacteraceae bacterium
GAGGTGAAATCGCGCCGACCCACCCGCCAGTTGCTCCGCCTCCAGCGCGGCGATGCGAGCGGCTCGCTCCTCCAGCATGGCGCGCGCACGCGCCAGGGCCTCCGTGCGGCGGGTCAGGAGGCGGCGGTGCTCCAGGAGGTCTATGCGCACCTTCATGCCGTCCTCCTCCAGGGCGCGGCAGGCCTCCGTCATCATCTCGGCGCCGAAGAAGCGGTCCAGGAGCGCATCCAGATCGGGCGTGCGCCGCGCCTCGGGGGTCAGGATGCCGAGCCCGTTGTGGAAGGGCAGGACGCGCAGCGACACGCCCGGCCGGCTGGCGGCGAAGTCCTCGATGGCGGTCAGCACCCCGTTCTCGGGTCCGCCCTCCACCAGGGCGTTGGCGAACTGCGCGTTCAGCCCCCGGTCCGTCAGCTCGGCGACGCCGGGGTGGATCGCCCGGTAGGCGTAGGGGTGGCGGTGGACCTCGGACCACTCCTGGGGAGTGTAGTACATGTCGCGCCGGGCGTAGGGCCAGGCGCAGTCGTGGGCGATGATCACCGGCGCGGCCGTGCCTGCCCGGTCCGCCGCGCCGTAGATGAGCGACAGCTCCGTGTGCACGGTGCGCCAGTTGTGGTCCCCGTCCAGTAGGACGAAGTCCACTGGCGGGAGATCGGGCAGGACGTCCCAGCTCTTGGCGGCGTGCAGCGCGTACTCCTGCGCCGAAAAGGGCTCCAGCGTGTCGAGCAGGCCCTTGGTCGGAACGGTGTCGACCACGTCCAGGTGGGCGCCGGTGCGGCGGCAGTAGTCGAGCACGTGGCGGGTGTTCCAACCGAACTCCGCACCGATCTCAAGCAGGCGCCGGGGCTGCAGCGTTTCGATCAGGGGCTGGGTGTAGCGGCTCCAGAACCTGTGCATGGCTCACAATCCCTCGAGATCGTCGAGCAGGGGGTCATAGTCGCCGGCTGCCACAGGGTCCAGCACCCGCCGGAGGAAGCCGGACGGGCAGGTGGTGACGAAGTGGCGGTTCAGGGTGCGGTCGATCACAAATCCCGGGTGGCGCTGAAGGAAGCGCCGAATGGCCTGATAGGTCCAAGCGCGGGAGTAGCCGAGCCACGGTTGGCCGATCGCCACGCCCAGCACGACCAGATAGGACTCGAAGGTCACCAGGCGCGACCAGGCCGTTAGGGCTTCCACCGGGAGGCTGTCCTGCGGTCCGGGCCGGTAGAGCGCGAGCACGCGCTCCGCGTCGCCGACCTGCCGCTCGGCTTCATGGACCGCGGCGGCCTCGTCGACGCCCCCGGCCAGGGCGGCCACCCCGGCGGGCGGAGCCGCCTCTGCGGGCGACGACCAGAGCACCCGTGTTCCCTCCAGCCCGAGCGTTGGCAGGATGGCGGCGACGAAGCGCGCGAGGCCTGGAGCGCCGTTGCGCACCACCACGCATTGCGGCTGCGCGCGCCACAACGCCTCCTGGATGTCGAGAAGGTCGCTCGGCGCGACGCCGACAGGCTCGCCCGCCCAACGCGTCTCCTGGTAGCGGCCCGTCTCCACATAGGCGCTCTGGAGGTAGCGCTGCGCTTCCTCGTCGAACTGGATGGCGGCCAGCCTCGGCCGGACGTGCTCGGTCAGGCCGAGCTGGATCGGGAGGTAGGGGCGCTGGCGCGAGACCAGGGCGCTGCTCGTGCGGATGCCTCCGGCCAGCCGCACCTCCCGGAAGTCGTGGCCGGCGAAGGCGTGTCCACGCACCTGCTCGTAGTGGCTGGCGTAGGCGCGGACCCGCCGCTCCTTCTCCTCTTCGCCGATGTTGGTGGTGACACCATGGTGGTACTGGTGGAAGGACGCCTCGCCCACCAGGGCGATCACGGCCTCGGCGGCCTCCGCGGCGCGGCGGAACAGGTCGAGGTTGGCGAAGCCTGCCCCGGGCATGTCGAAGCGTTCGTCGAAGCCGCCGATGCGTCGGTAGATGTCGGCCGGGACGAAGAGGCAGTTGCTTTCGCTGATGCCATCGAACCAGCTGTTAGGGCTCTCGTACATGGGCGAGGAGATCGCGAAGAGGGCGTAGGGGTGCTCCGGCCAGGCGATGCGGGCGAACAGGAGGTCCTCCTGCGCCCGGCTGTAGCCGATGGAGGACAGCCATCGCTGGTCCCCGCCGATAAACCATTGGCGGAGCGCCACGATCGAGTCCGGCTGGGCCTGGAGCGCGGCGTGAGCCTCCCTGAGCGTGCCCGCGCTGAGGATGTGGGCTCCGTCGATCATGATGGCCAGCACGCGGCCCCGCGCCTGCGCGGCCGCCTCGTTCAGGGCCGCGCAGGGGGAGGGTCCGGTAGCGGCCGTGCGGACCAGGCGGAACTCCGGCCCGAAGCTGGCCACGAAGCTCGGATCGAGCGGCGGGTCCGAACCGTTGTCGACGCACAGCACCTCATAGGAGAGGTCCTGCACGCCTTCCTGGAACCGGCGGGACAGGGCGAGAAGCGTGCGCCCGGCCTCGCGCTCCATGTTGTAGAAGTTGACCACGACCGAGAGGGCCGGGCTCGGCCCGGCAGCCTTGGAGGGGGCCGCCGTCGGAGCCGCTCCCGCCGCTGAAGACGCCTCGGGGAAGCGGAGGGCCAAAGGCCGGGCGAGAAGGCTCGGACCGCCGGGAAGACGCAGGTCCAGCCGGTGCTCCCCGCCGTCGTACAGCCGGGCCGGAGGCGTGATCCGGAAGCCGCACCGGCCGTCGCCCTGGCGCAGGTCCTCGATGTCGCTGCGCCAGCGGTCGGCGCAGACCCGCGTTAAGGTCTCGCCGCCCTCTGCCAGCTCCAGCGTGACGGGCTCGTTAAAGTCCCGGCCTGCGTGGCACCATCCCCGGAGCTCCTCGATGTCGGCCCTGTCGAGATAGCCCACGATCCCGTCCGGACCTTGCAGCGGACCGCTCGCGGGACCGGACTCGGGCGCCCCCGTCCGCACCCGCGCCGCTAGAAGGACGTCGCGGCGCGCGTCCGATGGCGACCGAGCGCGAAAATCTAGCGGTCCCTCTGCCCCGGCCGGGACCTCAATCTCGAAGGCGCAGCGACCTTCCCGCTTGCCGGCCGTCTGAAGATCCGCCCGGAACTTGGAGGCCTCGGTCCCGGCGACCACCCCGCCGGAGGCGTCCAGGAGCTCGATGCGGACGGTCTCCTCCGGTCGGTCGGGCATCCAGGCCCAGCCCTTGACATGAACCGGACCGGCCTCGTCCAGAAACATGTCCAAACCGGAGGGCGTCTCGACGAGGTGTTGGTCCATGCCGCGGCGATAGCTGAGCTTTTTAGGCTTCTAGCAACCCCCGCCAGGACTGACTATGGTCGCCGCTGTACGTCGAAGGGCGGCGCTCCTTGACGAAGCCTTCCGTCTCCGGACGCGCGGAGTTGTCCGCAGACCGGCCGCCTTCGGCGGCGGCGCTGGACGCAGTGGCCCATTACGCTTAACCGGAGCGCGCGACGCTTGGGGAGGTTAACTATGTTAACAAGGCTGACGTTCGGGTCGACCGCGCTGGTCGGCGTCCTGGCCTTTCTCGGCGCGGCGCAGGCCCAGCCGCCAGC
>CAXUCS010000332.1:0-3523 GCA_964249365.1 uncultured Caulobacteraceae bacterium
CCACAGCAGCGCGCGCCGCTCCAACGCGGCGTCGATCAGCCCGAAGCGGTCGGCGTAAGCCGTCACGACGGCCAGGTAGGTCGGCTGGTCCATGGGCGGGAAGCCGAGCCACAGGCCGAAGCGGTCGGAGGCGGAGATCGTCTCCTCCGCGTCCTCCGCCGCCGCCAGCCGGTCGGACTCCTCGTGGGTGCGCGGCATCAGGTGGCGCCGGTTGGAGGTGGCGACGAAGAGCACATTCTCCGGCGGTCCCTGCACCCCGCCCTCCAGGGCCGACTTCAGCGACTTGGCGGCCGCCGCCCCTTCCTCGAACGACAGGTCGTCGCACAGCACCACCACCCGCTCCGGCCGCGTTCGCAAAATTGCGAAGAGGTTCGGCAGGGTGTTCACAACCTCGCGCTCCACCTCCACCAGCTTCAGCCGGGGCTGCTCCCGCGCCAGGGCGCCCACCGCCGCCTTGACCAGAGAACTCTTGCCCGTCCCCCGCGCGCCCCAGAGCAGGATGTTGTTGGCCGGCAGTCCGTCGGCGAAGCGGCGGAGCGTTTGCGACAGGCGCGCCGCCTGCCGCTCGACCCCCATGAAAAGATTGAGCGGCAACGGGAAATCTGGCGCTGCAGCAAAGCACTTGTGCGCTGCATCGAAGCGGAAAAGCACCGCTCCGGACAGGTTCGGCGGCTCCGGCTCGCCCGGCGCCAGCCGCTCCAGCGCGGCGGCGATCCGTTGCAGGACGGGCAGGAGGTCGGCGACGTCGGCCATATGGTTCTGCGTCCTCCGGCTCGGCCCACTTGATCGTTCGGCCGGGTGAAGCTAGCAATGTTGCGAAGACCGGCGGGGTGCGGCGTTCTGACTCACCGCCTCGTCCAGGTTGCGCCCAGGCCGGATACGCCCATGACCCTCACCGCCTCCCTCGGCGCCCTCGACCAAGCGCCGACCAAGAACAAGACGCTCCTGAACTGGGTGCGCGAGGTCGCCGCCCTGACCGAGCCGGACCAGGTCTACTGGTGCGACGGCTCCGACGAGGAGTGGCGTTTCCTCACCGAGGCGCTGGTGGAGGCGGGCACGCTGAAGCCGCTGAACCCCGAGAAGCGCCCCAACAGCTTCTACGCGGCGAGCGACCCCAAGGACGTGGCGCGGGTGGAGAGCCGCACCTTCATCTGCTCGGAGGAGAAGGTGGACGCGGGCCCGACCAACAATTGGGCCGACCCGGTCGAGATGCGCGCCACCCTGGACGGCCTCTTCCGGGGCGCCATGCGCGGGCGCACCATGTACGTGGTCCCATTCTGCATGGGCCCGCTGGGATCGAAGATCAGCGCCTACGGGGTGGAGATCACCGACAGCGCCTATGTGGCCGTCTCGATGCGGGTGATGACGCGCATGGGCCAGGCGGCGCTGGACGCCATCGGCGAGGACGGCTTCTTCGTGCCGGCCGTTCACACGCTGGGCGCCCCGCTGAGCCCCGGCCAGAAGGACGTTCCCTGGCCGTGCAACGAAACCAAATACATCGTCCACTACCCCGAGACGCGCGAAATCTGGAGCTACGGCTCGGGCTACGGCGGCAACGCGCTCCTCGGCAAGAAGTGCTACGCGCTGCGCATCGCCTCGGTGATGGCCCGCGACGAAGGCTGGCTCGCCGAGCACATGCTGATCCTGAAGCTGACCTCGCCGGAGGGTGCGGTGCACTACCTCGCCGCGGCCTTCCCGAGCGCCTGCGGCAAGACCAACCTCGCCATGCTGCAGCCGACCATCGCGGGCTGGAAGGCGGAGACGGTGGGCGACGACATCGCCTGGATGCGCTTCGGTGAGGACGGGCGCCTCTACGCCATCAACCCGGAATACGGTTTCTTCGGCGTGGCCCCCGGCACGGGCGAGGCCACCAACAGGAACGCCATCGACAGCCTCAAGGCCAACTGCGTCTACACCAATGTGGCGCTGACCGACGACGGCGACGTCTGGTGGGAGGGGCTGACCAAGGACGCGCCGGCGCACCTGACCGACTGGCGCGGGCGGAGCTGGACGCCCGCCTCGCCCGATCCGGCCGCGCATCCCAACGCCCGCTTCACCGTGCCCGCCGGCCAGTGCCCCACCATCGCGGCGGAGTGGGAAGACCCGCGGGGCGTGCCGATCAGCGCCATCCTGTTCGGAGGTCGGCGGGCCACCGCCGTTCCGCTGGTGACCGAAGCCTTCAACTGGCGCCATGGCGTGTTCCTGGCCTCCAACGTCGCCTCCGAAGGCACGGCGGCGGCGGAGAACAAGCTCGGCGAACTGCGGCGCGACCCTTTCGCCATGCTGCCCTTCTGCGGGTACAATATGGCGGACTATTTCGCCCACTGGCTGGCGCTCGGCGAGAAGGCGGACGCGGCCAAGCTGCCGCGCATCTATTTCGTCAACTGGTTCAGGAAGGACGAGCACGGCCGCTTCGTCTGGCCGGGGTTCGGCGACAACGCCCGGGTGCTGAAGTGGATCGTGGAGCGGCTGGAGGGTAAAGCCGACGCCCAGGACAGCCCTATCGGCCGCCACCCGACGGCGCAGGCGCTCGACACCTCGGGCCTCCAGCTCAGCGAGCACCAGCTGCACCTGCTCCTGACGCCGGACCGCTCGGTGTGGCTGGACGAGGCTGCCACCATCCCCGCCGCCTACGAGCAATTCGGCGACCGCCTGCCCCAGGCGCTCTGGGACGAGCACGAAGCCCTGATCGCCCGCCTGGAGGCGTGAGCCCTGCCCCTCCGGTGGGGAAGGGCTTCAACGACAGCGACTGGTCATGACCTCTGCGGGGCCTTGACCTGTGAGATGCTCTCCTTTTGGGGGAGCTGTCGGCGAAGCCGACTGAGGGGGTAGCCGCCGCCGTGCTGCGAGCGTCGCCCCCTCCACCGCGTTCCGCGGTCCCCTTCCCACTTTGAGGGAGGATCTTACCTCTCACCGCCGTGGGTGTCAGTTGGCGCTGTTCACCTGCAGCGAGGGGCCGCCGGGCTGCTGGTCGGGCGCGGCGGCGTAGCGGGTGCCCCCGTTGTCCTGCGACTTCAGCACGCCCAACAGCTTGACGTCGAACACCAAGACGCTGCCCGGCGGGATCACCGGCGGGCGGCCTTCGGCGCCGTAGCCGAGCCGGGGCGGGGCGTAGATCAGCCATTCGTCGCCCGGCCGCATACGGGGCAGCGCCTCCATCCAGGCCGGCACGAGGTGGTCGAGCTTCAGCACCGCCGGCTGGCCTGTGGCGTTGGTGGAGTCGAACACCGCGCCGGAGAGCAGGCTCCCGGTATAGTCCACCTTCACCTCGTCGCCCTTCTCAGGATGAGGTCCGTCCGAGCGGCCCGAGGCCACCACCCGATACTGCAGCCCCCCGTCCAGCGTCGCGATCCCCTTCTGCTTGGCGTTGGTGTCGAGGAAGCGCTGCTCGTCCTGGGCGGAGGTCTGCTGGGCGTGATGGCAGGCCGAGGCGGCCGCCGCGGCGGCCAGGACCAGCGGGAGGAAGGCGGGGCGGAGGCGGCGCATGGTCAGTCTTCCCCGCAGGATGTTCAGGTGCGGAATG
>CAXUCS010000333.1:0-3519 GCA_964249365.1 uncultured Caulobacteraceae bacterium
TCGCCGGGCTGATCGCCCAGGGCATGGCGAGCTTCGAGGCGGCCTGCGCCGGCGCCTGGATCCATGCGGAGGCGGGCCGCGGCTCCGGTCCGGGCCTGATCTCCGAGGACCTGCCGGGGCGCGTGCCGGGCGTCCTGTCGGCGCTCCTGCGCGGAGCGGCGGACCGCGCTTAACGGCTTGTCAGCCCCTCCCGGCCCATGTTCGGCGGGCGAAGGGGTTGGCGCCGGATGGCGTCCGGAGGAGATGCATGGCCGAACTGACCCTGCCGCGTCCCCGCCGCTTCAGCGCCGTCCTGGCGCTGGACGTCGCCGAGCGGGTCGTCCTCCTCGGCCTCTTCGTCCGTATGCTGGTCCTGAACCTGCCCTTCTTGGGGCGGGCGGACCACTGGTTCAACGCGCTGCTGCTGGCCTCCGAAGGGCTGGTGGTCGTGCTCCTGATGCTGCGCCGGCCCTCGCAGGACGTATCGCTGGACCGGCGCGACTGGCTCATGGCCTTCCTGGCGACGGTGGGGCCGCTCCTGGTCCTCCCCTCGGGCGGGCGGCCCCTGATCCCGGGCGGGCTCGGCGCGGCGCTGCTCCTGGCCGGCATCTCGGTCCAGATCGCGGGCAAGCTGGTGCTGGGGCGCAGCTTCGGCATCGTGCCCGCCAACCGCGGGATCAGGGTGGAGGGGCCCTACCGCTTCGTGCGCCACCCGATCTATCTCGGCTACGTCACCGTGCACGTCGGCTTCCTGCTGCTCGCGCCCAACCTCCTGAACCTGCTGATCTACGGGGGGAGCTTCTCGGTGCAGGTGGTGCGCATCCTGGCGGAGGAGCGGCTGCTGTCGCGCGACGCGGACTACCGCGCCTTCATGGTCAAGACCCGCTGGCGCCTCCTGCCCGGCGTGTTCTGAGCCCTGGCGGCCCGGCGGGCGGCGTAGTAAGCGCGGCGCCGGTCGCATGCGGATGTGGCGGAACGGTAGACGCACTGGATTTAGGTTCCAGCGCCGCGAGGCGTGAAGGTTCGACTCCTTTCATCCGCACCACCCCCGCCGATGTCCGCGGCTTTGACGGGCGCCGCCCGCTGACGTAGACACGCCCCCTTCGCCGCCCTGGTCCCGTCCGGCCGCAAGGGCGGCGCAGCCATTTGAGGATGCCCGCAGGCGTGTCCTGCGGGGGAACGGAAAAGCCATGGCGCTGCAGATCACCCAGAAGTCCGGCGAAGGCCTCAGCCGCGTCTACGGCGTCACCGTCCCCGCCAGCGACCTGGCCGACAAGCTGGAGGCCAGGATCGCCGAACTGCGCCCGCAGATGAACATCAAGGGCTTCCGCCCCGGCAAGGTGCCCGCCGCCCACGTCAAGCGCATGTACGGCAAGTCGCTGATGGGCGAGATCGTGCAGCAAGAGCTGAACGACGCGCCCCAGAAGGCGCTGGACGAGGCCAAGGTGCGCGTCGCCGCCTCGCCCGACCTGAAGCTGGAGGATGGTGACATCGAGCGGGTGCTGGCCGGCCAGGCCGACCTCGCCTTCGATCTCGCCGTGCAGCTGATGCCGGAGTTCGAGCCCGGCGACATCACCGCCATCGCGTTGAAGCGCCCGGTCTACGAGGTGACGGAGGAGGAGGTCGAGGAGCAGCTGAAGACGCTGGCCGACTCCAACAAGAGCTACGAGGCCAAGGAAGGCCCGGCTGAGGACGGCGACATGGTGGTGGCCGACTTCGTGGGCCGCATCGATGGCGAGGCCTTCGAGGGCGGAACGGCGGAAGCAAGCGAGATCGTGATCGGCTCCGGCCGCTTCATCCCGGGCTTCGAGGCGCAGCTCAAGGGCGCGGGCGCCGGCGACGTGGTCACGGTGAACGTCACCTTCCCCGAGGACTACGCGGCCGAGACGCTGAAGGGCAAGGCGGCGGAATTCGAGACGACGGTCAAGGAGGTCCGCGCGCCCAAGGCGGACGAGGCGATCGACGACGCCTTCGCCAAGCGGGTCGGCATGGACACGCTGGAAGCGCTGAAGGAGGCGATCCGCAACCAGGCGGGCCAGCAGTACGCCGCCGCCAGCCGCTTCAAGGCCAAGCGGGCGCTGCTCGACGTGCTGGACGGGCTGCACAGCTTCGACCTGCCTCCCGGCATGGTGGAAGGCGAGTTCGCCGCCATCTGGAGCCAGGTCGAGGCCGAGCGCGCTTCCGGCGAGCTCTCGGACGAGGACAAGGAGAAGAGCGAGGAGGACCTCCGCGCCGAGTACCGCAAGATCGCGGAGCGGCGCGTGAGGCTCGGTCTGGTGCTCGCCGAGATCGGCCAGCGCTACAACGTCCAGGTCAGCGAGCAGGAGATGCAGCAGGCGCTCTTCAACGAGATCCGCCGCTACCCCCGCGAGCAGCAGCAGCAGGCCTTCGAGGCCTTCCGCTCCAACCCCGGCGTTCAGGCGCAGCTCCGCGCGCCGATCTACGAGGAGAAGGTCGTGGACCTGATCCTGGAGCGCGCCAAGGTGGAGGACACCCCCGTCACCAAGGAGGAGCTGTTCGCCGAGGACGAGATGCCCGAAGGCTACGGCGGCTGACCTTGGTCAGGTGCTCCCCGCTGGGGGAGCTCCCGGCGGAGCCGGGTGAGGGGGCCGGCGAGGGCCACCTCGGCCAGAGGGGAAGAGCTTACCGGCCCTCCGCCTCCAGCGCCTCATAAGCTTCCTTGGGCCAGCGCCTGTGGACCCAGAACCACTCGGCGGGACGTTCCCGGATGCGCGCCTCCACGAAGGCGTTGATCTGGCGCACGCCCGTCTCGACGTCGCGCTCGCGCTCGCCGCTCCGTTCCAGCCGGATGGGCTCGTGCACCACCACGCGGAAGCGCGCCTTGGGCAGGCGCTGCACCGACATGGGCAGGAGCTCGCCCGAGAAGCGGAGCGCCAGCCGGGTGGGCGCGCCGGCGGTGTGGACGGTTCGGCCGAAGAAGGGCGCGGCCACCCCGCCGTTGAACTTCTGGTCGTTCATGAAGGACACCGACTGGCCGGCCTCAAGGCTCTTCAGGAGGTCGCGCGAGCCGTCCGCCCCCTTGGGCGCGAACAGCTTCACGCCATAGCGGGCGCGGGTGGCGATGATGCGCCGGTCGACCAGCGGGTTGTTGGCCGCGCGGTAGGTGACGCGGCAGTCCAGCCCGCTCCAGGCGATCACGCCGGCCATCACCTCGACGTTGGCGAAATGGCCGGAGATCAGCACCGCCGCCTCTTTTCTCGCCGCCAGCTCCTGCAGCCGCCACAGCCCTTCCACCTCCACCCGGCCGTGGGCGGGGGTGAGCTTGTCGGTGATGGGGAACTCGAAGAAGGAGCGGCCGAGGTTGTCCCACTGTTCACGGAGGAGGCGGGCGCGTCCGGCCTCGCCCATGTCCGGGAAGGCTAGGCGAAGGTTGCGCTCCGCCAGGCGATGGTGACCCGTCATGGGGCCGAGGAGCCGAAACGCGCGCCCGCCCAGCCCCGAGACCCAGCTGACCGGCCAGGGCCGCAGAGCCGCGCCCAGGAGGTCGAGCCCGATCGCCTCCAGCCGCCATCCCAGGGC
>CAXUCS010000334.1:0-3516 GCA_964249365.1 uncultured Caulobacteraceae bacterium
CGGGTGAGATGCTTCGCGGGGCCCCTTCGGCGGTCAGGAGCTCCAGGATGGCCGCCTGCTCCGGGCCGGCCGGCTGCTGCTCGGGCTCCGCCGACGTCGGCTTGATCACGGCCGTGTGGAACTGTAACCGCATCTGTAACATCCAGGCCCTTCGTCGGTGCGGCCGGGTGCAGGAGACCCGGATGGCCAAGCTCTTGATCCTCTACCACTCCACCTATGGCCACGTTGAGACGCTGGCGGAGGCGATCGCGCAGGGCGCGCGCGAAGTCGAAGGCGTGGACGTCGCGATCCGCCGCGTGCCCGAACTCGTCCCGGACGAGGTCGCGCGCGGGTCCCACTACAAGATGGACCAGACCGCGCCGGTCGCCACGGTCGCCGAACTCACCGACTACGATGCGATCGTGCTCGGCTGCGGCACGCGCTACGGCCGGGTCGCCTCCCAGCTCGCCAACTTCCTGGACCAGACGGGAGGGCTGTGGGCCAAGGGCGCGTTCAACGGCAAGGTCGGCGCCGCCTTCACCTCCACCGCCAGCCAGCACGGCGGGCAGGAGACGACCCTTATGTCGCTGATCACCAACCTCCTCCACTTCGGCATGGTGGTGGTCGGTCTGCCGTACAGCTACCAGGGCCTCCTGGGCGTCGAGGAGGTCTCAGGCGGCACGCCCTACGGCGCCAGCACCATCGCGGGGGGCGACGGCTCGCGCCGGCCGAGCGACAACGAACTGGGCGCCGCACGCTTCCAGGGCCGCCACGTGGCGGAAGTGACGAAGAAGCTGCACGGCTGAGCGGGCGGAACAGCGCGGGCGCAGCGGCGGTTGGACGGCGACATGGGCGTGAAAGGATAGCGATCTTGTCCACCAGCAAGCACCCGGCGCCGGGACACGAACCCGACCCGCTGCCGGCCGACGATCTCGTCAACAACCCCGGCATCGGCTCCTCGCCCGGCACGACCGCGGCCGGCGCCGACCCGGAGGAGGCGGAAGGCGCCAACACCTCGGAGGGCGACGTGGACAACGACGTCACCTACGGCGGCGGCATCGACCCCGACCAGCGCGGCCGGACCAACAAGTAAGCCCCCACGCCTTCCTCCTCCCTTCCCGCGCGGAGGAGGAAGGCGAAGGGCGTCAGCCGACGATCTCGGCCTCCGGGAAGAATTGGGCGATCTCCACCTGCGCGGTCTCCGGCGCGTCGGAACCATGGACGGAGTTCTCGCCGATCGACTTGGCGAACAGCTTGCGCAGCGTGCCCTCGGCGGCTTGACCCGGGTTGGTCGCGCCCATGATCTCACGGTACTTGGCGATGGCGCCCTCGCCTTCGAGCACCTGCACCACCACGGGGCCGGAGGTCATGGTCTCGACCAGTTCGCCGAAGAAAGGCCGCGCCTTGTGGACGGCGTAGAACCGCTCCGCATCGGCCGTGGACATGCGGATGCGCCGCTGGGCCACGATCCGCAGCCCTGCGTCCTCGATCACCTTGTTGATGGCGCCGGTCAGGTTGCGCTCGGTCGCGTCCGGCTTGATGATCGAGAAGGTGCGTTCGGCCATGGCCCTGTGTCTTCGTTGATGGAGGTCGCGGGCTTATAGCGACGGGGCCGCCGGGCGCAAACGGGCGCCGGCGCTCCACGCGGGCCTATTCCGCCGCGATCAGCTCGGGGGGCGTGTACTTCTCCCGCAGGGTCACCAGCTCCTCGGCCGCGGAGGGGTGGAGCGCGCAGGTGGCGTCCCATTGCGCCTTGGTCAGCCGGGCCTTCACCGCGACCGCGGCGAGCTGCACCATCTCCGGCGCCTCCGGGCCGACGATGTGGACGCCCACCACCACGCCGTCGTCGCCGCGCACCACCAGCTTCATCAGCGTCTGCTCGTCGTCGCCGGCGAAGGCCGTTTTCATGGCCCGGAAGGCGGTGCGGTAGATGTCGACCCGTCCGAAGGCGTGACGCGCCTGCGCCTCGCTCAGCCCCACCACGCCCACCGGCGGCTGGGAGAACACCGAGGTCGGGATGTCGGCGTGGTCGAACTGGGTCGGGCGGCCGTGGTAGACGGTGTCGGCGAAGGCGACCGCCTCGCGGATCGCGACGGGGGTCAGGTTGACCCGGTCGGTGACGTCGCCGACCGCGAAGATATGGGGCCGGCTGGTCTGGGAAAAGCCGTCGACCTCGATCGCGCCCCGCGCGTTCAGCTCCACCCCCGCCTTTTCGAGCCCGAGCCCTTTCACGTGCGGCTCGCGCCCGACCGCGAACATCACCTGCTCGCTCTCGATCACCATGCTGTCGGTGACGTGGCTGCGGAAGCCGCCCTCGATCCGCTCGATGCGCTCGTGCTGGCAGGCGAGCGCGACCTTCAGCCCCCGCTTGGCGAGCTCCTGGGCGACGTGGGCGCGAACGTCCTCGTCGAAGCCGCGCAGCAGGTTGGTCCCGCGGTAGGCCAGCGTCACCTCCACGCCCAGCGCATGGAAGATGCAGGCGAACTCGATGGCGATGTAGCCGCCGCCCACGATCAGGATGGACTTCGGCAGCCGCTCGAGGTGGAAGGCCTGATCGGAGGTGATGGCCATCTCCGCGCCCGGCACGTCGTCGGGCAGGCGCGGCCGGCCGCCGGTGGCGATCAGGATGCGCTCTGCGCTGACGGTGCGGTCCTGGCCGACGAGGTTGAGCGTATGCGGGTCGAGGAACTCGGCGCGCGCTTCGAAGAGATCCACCCCCGCCTTCTTCAGGTTGGCGGTGTAGATGCCCGACAGCCGCGCGATCTCCATGTCCTTGGCGGCGAGGAAGGTCGGCCAGTCGAAACGGGCCGCGTCGCAGCCGCTCCAGCCGTAGCCCTTGGCGATCTCGAACTCCCGCGCGAAACCGGAGGCGTAGACCATCAGCTTCTTGGGCACGCAGCCGCGGATCACGCAGGTGCCGCCGACCCGGCTCTCCTCCGCCACCGCGACGCGCGCGCCGGCCATGGCCGCCAGCCGGGCGGCGCGCACCCCGCCCGATCCGGCGCCGATGACGAAGAGGTCGTAGTCGTACGCCATCGGGCGATCCTCGCGCTTGTCCCGCCGGGCGGGCCTTCACCCCTGGATATAGACGGGGGGCCGGTTGGAGAGAACCGCGCGCCTCAGGGCTCCAGGCGCCGCACGCCTTGCGGACCGGCCACCAACGCCGCCTGCGCCAGGCCGTTGAAGAGCCCGTGCTCCACCACCCCCGTTATCGCCTTCAGCGCGCGGCCCAGCGCCAGCGGATCGGAGATGACGCCGCAGGCGAAGTCGTAGACGACGTTGCCGCCGTCGGTCAGGACGGGCGAACCGGCGTTCCGCCTCAGGGCCGGCCGGGCGTCGATCCCCGCCGCCTGCGCCGCGCCTTCGAGGCGGCGCGCGGTCGTGGCGTGGCCGAAGGCGACCACCTCCACCGGCAGGGCGAAGCGGCCGAGACGCCCGCTGAGCTTGCCCGCGTCCACCACCGCCAGACAGCGGGCGGAGGACTCCCACACCAGCTTCTCGCGCGTGAGCGCCGCGCCGCCGCCCTTGATCAGGCCG
>CAXUCS010000335.1:0-3483 GCA_964249365.1 uncultured Caulobacteraceae bacterium
CCTGAGCGCCGCGTCTCGCCTCGACATCCTCCCGTCTTCGGAGGTGGGCGGGTCTTCGCGAAGCCCTTCATCTCCTGCTAAATGACGCCATGCGCATCGATCTCTCCCCCGAGCTTCGCGCCCTCGTGGACGCGCAGGTGGCCTCCGGCCGTTTCGACGGCGAGGAGGGGGTCATCAACGCCGCACTCCTCCTCCTGGAGGAGACCGCGCCGGCGGACGGCAGGGCGGCGAGGTCGGGCGCCGGCTACGAGCTTGCGAAGCTGAAGGGCGTCCACGCCGTCCTGCAGGGGGCCAAGCTGGAGCGCGACTTCGTGGTCAAGCTCACCGGCCGCCAGCGCGCCATCCGTCACCCGGAGGCGATCCTGCAGATCACGGCGGAGGCGCTGGGCGCGCGCATCGCGGCGCAACGTGTCGGCTTCTTCCGCGTGGCGAACGGCGAGCTCGATTTCAGCGCCTGCTGGACGGACGGCACGGTGCGCGTGCTGCATGGACGCACGCCGCTGAAGGACCTGGGGGCGGGTGTCGCCGCGCTCCTCATGGAAGGCGAGGAGGTGGTGACGCAGAACTGCCGCACCGACCCGGCGGTGAACGGCGACCTCTTCGCCTCCCTTCAGGCGGTGGGGATGATCTGCGTGCCGGTGGTGCGCGACCGCCAGTGGGAAGGCGGGCTGTACGTCCACACCGCCGAGGCCCGGCCCTGGTCGGTGGCGGAGGCGCTGCTGGCGCGCGAGGTGGCCGAGCTGACCTGGGACGCGGTGGAGCGCGCGCAGCTCCTGGAACGGCTGCGGGGCGACATCGGGCGCAAGCAGGGCGAGCTGAGCCAGGCGGCTGCGGACCTCCGCCACGAGGTGGTGGAGCGCAAGTCCGCGGAGAACCAGGTCAGCCAGCTGCAGAAGCTGGACGTGGTGGGGCAGCTCACCGGCGGGATCGCGCATGATTTCAACAACATGCTGGCGGTGGTGATCGGGGCGCTGAACCTGATGCAGCGGCGGATCGGCCGGGGCGAGACCGACATCGGCCGCTATGTGGAGGCGGCGATGGACGGGGCGACGCGCGCGGCGGCCCTGACGCAGCGGCTCCTGGCCTTCTCCCGCCGCCAGCCGCTGTCGCCCGAGCCGATCGACGTCAACAAGCTGATCGCGGGCATGGACGAGATGCTCACCCGCACGCTCGGCGAGGCCGTGTCGGTGCAGACGGTGCTGGGCGCGGGCCTGTGGGCCACCAAGGCGGACGTGAGCCAGCTGGAAAACGCGGTCCTGAACCTGGCGGTGAACGCCCGCGACGCCATGGCGGGCGGCGGCAGGCTGACCATCGAGACCGGCAACGTCAGCGTGGACGAGACCTACGCCCGCCAGAACGAGGTGGTGGTGGGCCAGTACGTGCTCCTCGCGGTCACCGACACCGGCGGGGGGATGACGCCCGAGGTGCTGGATCGCGTGTTCGAGCCCTTCTTCACCACCAAGCCGGTCGGCAAGGGCACGGGGCTGGGCCTCAGCCAGGTGTTCGGCTTCGTGCGGCAGTCGCACGGGACGGTGAAGGTCTATTCGGAGGTGGGCCACGGCACCTCGGTGAAGCTCTACCTGCCGCGCTTCTACGGCCAGGCGGAGCCGATCCCCCGCCGCGATGATCCTCTCGCGGAAGCGCCGCGCGGCGATCCGCGCGAGATCATCCTGGTGGTGGAGGACGAGGACCGGGTCCGCGTCCTGGCGGCCGAGACCCTGCGCGACCTCGGCTACACCGTCGTGCACGCCGACTCCGGGCCGGCCGCGCTGAAGATGATGGACGACGGGCAGGAGGTCGACCTGCTCTTCACCGACATCGTCATGCCCGACATGACCGGCCGCCAGCTCGGCGAACAGGCGCTGCGGCGGCGGCCGGGGCTGAAGGTGATCTACACCACCGGCTACACCCGCAACGCCGTCGTGCATAACGGTGTGATCGATCCTGGGACGAACTTCCTGCCCAAGCCCTTCAGCATAGAGCGGCTCGCGACTTTGGTACGCTCGGTGATGGACGCCGCCTGATGCCGGGCTGATCCCGACTTCGAACACGCGGTATCCACCCGGCCCGGCGCCGGCCGGGGTGAGCTCAGGGCCGGGTGGCGGCGGAAGGCTCCAGCAGCTGTGCCTGGAGCGTGTCGAGCCGCCCGGCGTCCAGCTCGAGTTCCGCCTCCAGATAGTCGGCCATGCGGGGGTAGCGTGCGTCGATGGCGGCCAGCGCCGCTTCCATATAGGCCGGGGCCGCCGCCAGCATGGCGGCCACGGCCTCGGGCGGGTAGCGGCGGCGAAGCGCGTCGTCGCCCTCGCGGGGCGCCACCGCGCGGGCCATGTCGCGCTCGGCGTGCGGGCGCTCGTTGGTGCGCGCGTAATCCGCCACGATGTCTCCCCGCGATACGCCCAGGGCGGCGAGCAGGAGGGCGCAGACGATCCCCGTGCGGTCCTTGCCCGCCGAGCAATGCACGATGCAGGGCGCGCCGCCAGCCGAGATGGCGTCGATCACGCCCTGGATCGCCGGCGCATAGGTGAACGGCAGGTCGGCGTAGAAGTCGTGCATGAGCCGAAGCACCCCCGCCTCGTCCGGCGGATAGTCCAGCGCCATGTCGGCCAGCCGGCGCTTGTGCTGGGCCCGGAAGGTCCGCGTCGTCAGGCCATCCGGCCGCCAGGCGGTTGGCGCCGCCTCGCGCTCGGGGCGGGTGCGCAGGTCGTAGACGAAGCCGATCCCAAGGCCGTCGAGCGTGCCGAGGTCCTGCGGCGTCAGCTCCGCCAGGGCGTTGGAGCGGTAGAGCAGCCCTTCACGGACCCGCCGGCCGTCCTGCCCCGGCCAGCCGCCGAAATCGCGGAAGTTCGTGGCGCCCTGCAGTCGCTTCCAGTGCGCCATCCCGCCCTCCCTGCGGCTCGCGATCCGCGGCCTTATGGCCCGCCGGGACAGGGCCGTGAAGCGGCGCACATCGCCCTACCTCGCCTTCCCCGAAGAGTGGTATGCATACCGCCGACATGAACCGGAAGGCCGGGGCGCAGGCGCCGGAGGCTTGGCGACCCGTCTCATTCAGCGCCCGCGCCATGCAGACGCGGCGACCCCTGCGACGAGACACGGACCCGGCCCGAGAGGAGGAACGACCTTGGACTTCACCCTCAGCGATCGCGAGCGCTACTACCGCGATCGCGTCCGCACCTTTATCGCCGAGAAGATCTCCCCGCGCTCGGCCGAGCACGACGAGCAGCACCATACCGGCGAGCGCTGGAAGGTCATCCCGGTGATCGAGGAGCTGAAGCCGGTCGCCCGGTCCGAAGGGCTGTGGAACCTCTTCATGCCGCCCAACTCCGGGCAGCGGCACGTGGACGAGGGCTTCGCCTTCGAAGGGTCGCAGCTGTCCAACCTGGAGTACGCGCTCTGCGCGGAGGAGATGGGGCGGGTCGGCTGGGCGTCTGAGGTGTTCAACTGCTCCGCGCCCGACACCGGCAACATGGAGGTGCTGCACCGCTA
>CAXUCS010000336.1:0-3481 GCA_964249365.1 uncultured Caulobacteraceae bacterium
GAACCCGGAGGCGCAGCCGCCGGGCGTGCCGGACGCGATCGAGTACAGCTTCGGGCTGGAGGACGAGGCGGAACGGGGCGGGGAGCGGCGCGCGCGGCCGCTGTCGGTCTGGCGCGTGCTCGGCTTCGTGGCGAGGCAGTGGATGCGCCGGCCCGCGCGCTTCGCCGTCTTCGCCGCCCTGATGCTCGGCGCCACGGGCGGGGAGCTGGCGATCCCCTGGGCGGCCGGCGGGCTGATCGGGGCGGTGGCCCGGCCGGCGCGGGTGGCGGGCACGGCCTGGCGGGCCTGGGCGGCGCTGTCGGGGCTCTATCTCCTCGTCTACCTCCTGCGCAACGGGGCCTTCCGCGCCATGAACCTGTTCGCGGCCCGCAACATGGAGGAGCTCACCAACGACGCCTTCGACCGGGTGCAGTCCTTCTCCACCGACTGGCACGCCGACAGCTTCGCCGGCGCCACCGTGCGCCGGGTGAGCCGGGCCATGAACGGCTACGACGTGGTGTCCGACTCGCTCTTCCTCATGCTCGGTCCGAGCCTGGTGGTGCTGTTCGGACTGTCGGTCTCCATGGGGCTGCGCTGGCCGCTCGCGGGGGTGTTCTGCGGGGCGGCGGTGGCGGTCTTCATGGCCTACAACCTCCTGATCTCCGCGCGGCTGATCCGCCCGTTGAACCTGGTCTCCAACGGCTGGGACACGCGCATCGGCGCGGCGCTGTCGGACGCGATCGGCGGCAATGCGGTGGTGAAGAGCTTCGGGGCGGAGGCGCGCGAGAGCGCCCGCTTCGCCGCCGTCACCCTGGCCTGGCGCACCACCACGGTTCGGACCTGGAACGCGTTCAACCTGGCGGGTTTCGGCCAGAACATGCTGCTGCTGGTCCTCCAGGCCGGGATGACGGGGCTGCTGGTGTTCGCCTGGACGCGGGGGCGGGCCAGCCCCGCCGACGTGGGCTTCGCCATCACCTCCTTCATGCTGATGAGCGGCTACATGCGGAACTTCTCCGAAACCGCGCGCAACCTGCAGAAGGGGCTGGACGACGTCTTGGACGTGGCGGCCTACATGCGGACCCCGCCCCAGGTCGCCGACGCGCCCGGAGCGCCGGAGTACCTTCCGCCGGCCAGGGGCCCGCGCGGCGGGATCGTGTTCGACCGGGTGAGCTTCGGCTACAGGACCGCCGCCCGCCCGCTCTACCAGCGCTTCTCGCTGGAGATCGCGCCGGGCGAGCGGTTGGCGCTGGTGGGCCCGACGGGTTCGGGCAAGTCCACCTTCGTCAAGCTGATCCAGCGCCTGTACGACCTGGACGGCGGCCGCATTCTCCTGGACGGGACCGACATCGCCGCGGTCACCCAGGCCTCGGTCCGCCGGGCGGTGGCGCTGGTGCCCCAGGACCCGGCGCTGTTCCACCGCACCCTGGCGGAGAACATCAGCTACGGCCGCCCCGGCGCGACGGCGGAGGAGATCGCCGCCGCCGCGCGTCGCGCCCGCGCCCACGACTTCATCACGCGGCTGCCGCAGGGCTACGACACCCTGGTCGGCGAACGGGGGGTGAAGCTCTCCGGCGGCGAGCGGCAGAGGGTGGCCATCGCCCGCGCCTTCCTGGCCGACGCCCCCGTGCTGGTGCTGGACGAGGCTACCTCCTCGCTGGACGTGGAGACCGAGCGTCAGGTCCAGGCGGCGAGCGAGGCGCTGATGGCCGGCCGCACCACCGTGGTGATCGCCCACCGCCTATCCACCATCCGCGGCGCCGACCGTATCCTGGTGTTCGACGAGGGGCGGATCGTGGAGGAGGGCAGCCACGGTGCGCTCGTCGCGGGCGGCGGCGCCTATGCGCGGCTGCACCAGTTGACGCAAGCGTGAACCCGGGCGTTCGGCGCGCTTGTGTGCGCCGCAGCAAGCGCTTATCCCTCGTCATAAGAAAGAGATTTGCGCCCGCGGACGTGGCCTCCGCAGCGCGCAAGGTGGCGGGATGACGGACATCAAGACGGTTGGCGTAGTCGGCGCGGGCCAGATGGGGGTCGGCATCAGCCACGTCTGCGCTCTGGCCGGCTATCAGGTCCGCCTGCACGACCTGGACGCCGGCCGCTCGCGCGCGGCGCTGGACGGCGTGCGCGCCTCCCTGGAGAAACAGGTCGCCAAGGGGGTGGTGCCCGCCTCCGATATCGAGCCGACGCTGGCCCGGATCGCGCTGAGCGAGCTGGAGGAGGTCGCGACCGCCGACCTCCTGATCGAGGCGGCGACCGAGAACGAGGAGATCAAGAAGGGCGTGCTCCGCAGCATCACGCCCCACCTCGCGCCCGCCACGCTCCTGGCCTCCAACACCTCGTCGATCTCCATTACCCGGCTCGCCTCCGCCACCGACCGGCCGGAGCGCTTCATCGGGCTGCACTTCATGTACCCGGCGCCGGCCATGCGGCTGGTGGAGATCATCCGCGGCATCGCCACCGACGCCCCGACCTACGAGACCGCCGCCGCCTTCGTCCGCAGCCTCGGCAAGGACACCGCCAACGCCGAGGACTTCCCCGCCTTCATCGTCAACCGCGTGCTCGCGCCCATGATCAACGAGGCGGTCTACACCCTCTACGAGGGCGTGGGCACGGTGGAGGCCATCGACACGGCCATGAGGCTGGGGGCCAACCACCCCATGGGCCCGCTGCAGCTCGGCGACTTCATGGGGCTGGACACGGTGCTGGCCATCATGAACACGCTCCACGAGGGCTTGGCCGACAGCAAGTACCGCCCCTGCCCGCTGCTCGTGAAATACGTCGAGGCCGGCTGGCTCGGCCGCAAGACCGGCCGCGGCTTCTACGACTACCGCGGCGACACCCCGGTGCCTACGCGTTAAGAAGATAGGCCACTGACCCGTACCAGCTGGTCAATGGCCTTGATGGGGGCCGACATTCTGCAACACGCCGATCAGGTCTATGCCACTCGCCTTAAGCGCAAGGGCGACGAGATAGAGGCAGGCGGTGTAGAGCAGGGCGGCCAACATGGACAGCAGGACCGACCTGACCGCATCGCCTGTATGTCGTTCTGAGGCAAGATGTTATTACGTCTTCTTGCTTTCGACGGAGCTTTTGGAGGCGAGCGTTTTGTCGGCGCGTCTCACGGCCTTGGTGTAGCTTACGTCGCTCATGACTTTGATGGTGCGTCCGGTCCCGTTGAGGCTGCGGAACACGTCCCTACCAGCCCACGACTCGGAGGGCGATCTTGCGACTGTGAAGCCAACGCGTCTGATCATCGCGCTACATGTGGGCGCGTCATCTGCGGCATGTCAATGCAGGAGGAACTTGCAGTGGTGCTGCGATCTGGTCAGGAAAGCGCCCGCGCATAGGTTGTCGGGTCCACATTGCCGCCCGAGGCGATCACCAGCGCCGTCCTGCCCTCCAGCGGCAGGCGGCCGGCCAGGAGCGCGGCGAGCGCCACGGCGCCGCCGGGCTCCAGCACCAGCTTGAGGTGGCGGAAGGCGAAGGCCATGGCGGCGAGCGCTTC
>CAXUCS010000337.1:0-281 GCA_964249365.1 uncultured Caulobacteraceae bacterium
CTTCATGGCCTGGTCCAAGCCGCTGGCGCTGCTGGCGCTCGCCCTGTCGCTGCCCGCCATGACCTGGGCGACGCGACGGTTCGCGCCGGAAGCGGCCGGAAGCGGCATACCCCAGATCATCGCGGCGGCGGACAGCCAGCGCCCCCGCCTGGCCGCCGACCCGCGCGTGTCGCTCTGGACCGCGGGCTGGAAGATCGCGATCTGCGCGCTGCTGCTTCTCTGCGGCGCTTCCATCGGGCGCGAGGGACCGACCGTGCAGGTCTGCGCGGCCATCGTCTATC
>CAXUCS010000337.1:291-3471 GCA_964249365.1 uncultured Caulobacteraceae bacterium
AGTCAGGTGTTGGTGTTCAATTCGCGTGGAGGCCGGTCAGTCGATGTGATGCAATTCGACGCAGAGCCGGATCCGTGAGCAGAGGGGGAGCAGATGTTCGGTTATCGCGTGCCGTCGCCCGACGAGGCGTTGCTGATCGCGGGGGGCGCGGCCGGGGTGGCGGCGGCCTTCAACGCCCCCATCGCCGGGGTGGTCTTCGCTGGCGAGGAGCTCGCCAAGGTGTTCGACAAGCGCACCAACAGCGTGGTGATCCTGGTGGTGGTCGCCGCGGGCGTCGCGGCCTACGCGCTCGCCGGCAACTATTCCTACTTCTCGCCCCTGCAGGCCGAGCAGGCGCTGGGCTCGGCTTGGTGGTCGGCGCCGGTCGTGGGGGTGATCTGCGGGGTGTTCGGCGGGCTGTTGCCGGGCCGGCTCGGCCGCTGGAAGCGCGCCCGCCCGCTCCTGTTCGCGCTCGGCTGCGGCGTGGTCGCGGCGCTGGCGGCGTTGTTGTCCCGGGGCCTGAGCCTCGGCGCGGGCTATGCGGAGGCCAATTCGCTGGTGCAGGGCCACGCGGGCCGGGGGCTGACGCTCGCGGTCTTCAAGTGGATCGCCAGCGTGGCGGCGGCCGGGTCGGGCGCGCCGGGCGGCATCTTCTCGCCCTCGCTCGCCACCGGGGCGGGAATCGGCGCGGCTCTGGCCCACCTCTTCCACTTCGGTTCGGACCGCGACCTGATCGTGCTCGGCATGGCCGCCTACCTTTCCGGCGTGGTGCAGGCGCCCTTCACCAGCGCGGTGATCCTGATGGAGATGACGCGCGATCCCGGCCTGGTCGGCCCGCTGTTCCTCGCCACGCTGATCGCGCGGGGCGTCTCCGGATGGGTGATGCCTGAACCGATCTACCACGTCCTGTCGCTGACCTGGACGGAGCCGCGCGAGGTGCGCCGGCGCGGCCGCTCCCGGCCCGCGGCCGAACCGGCCTCCGCCTTCGAAGGCGCCGTGGAGCCCTGACCCCCGCCCATGAAGGTCCTCCTCGTCGGTTCCGGCGGGCGCGAGCACGCGCTGGCCTGGAAGATCGCGCAGTCGCCCCTGCTGACGTGCCTCTACGCCGCCCCCGGCAACCCGGGCATCGCCACCCTGGCCGAGCTTCGCGCCGTACAGGCCGACGACGTGGAGGGCTTGGTCGCGCTCGCCTGCGAGCTCGGGGCTGACCTGGTCGTGGTCGGCCCTGAGGCGGCGCTGGAGCGGGGCCTGGCCGCCCGGCTGGAGGAGGCCGCCATCCCCTGCTTCGGCCCGGGCGCCGCCGCCGCCCGGCTGGAGACCTCCAAGGCCTTCGCCAAGGCCTTCGCCGGGCGGTGGAGCCTGCCGACCGCGCCCTATGCGGTCATCGACGACGCCTTGGCCGCCGCCCAGGTGCTGGACCGCTTCCAAGCGCCCTACGTCCTCAAGGCCGACGGGCTGGCGGCGGGCAAGGGCGTGGTCATCGCCGCCGACCGCGGCGAGGCCGACCAGGCCGTGGAGGCGCTGCTTGGCGGCCGGTTCGGAGAGGCCGGTGCGCGCGTGGTGGTGGAGGCCTTCATGGGCGGCGAGGAAGCCTCGCTGTTCGCGCTCTGCGACGGGCGGGTCGCCATCCCGTTCGGCGGCGCCCAGGATCACAAGCGCGCCCGCGACGGCGACGAGGGGCCCAATACCGGCGGCATGGGAACCTATTCGCCCGCCCCGGTGCTCGGCCCCGCCGACGCGCAGGCCGCCTTCGACGCCCTGGTCGAACCGGCGGTGCGCGGCATGGCGGTGGAGGGCTCGCCCTACCGCGGCGTGCTCTACGCCGGGCTGATGATCGAGCAAGGCCGCGCGCGCCTGGTCGAGTACAACGTCCGCTTCGGCGACCCGGAATGCCAGGTTCTGATGCTGCGGCTCCAGAGCGACCTCCTGCCCTACCTCCACGCCTGCGCGACCGGCGGCCTCGCCGCCCTGCCGCCGCCGGTCTGGCGAGACGAAGCCGCGATCTGCGTCGTGCTGGCGGCGGAGGGCTATCCCGATGCGCCCCGAGCCGGCGGCGTGATCCAGGGGGCCGAGGCGGACTTCGGCGAAGGCGTCGTCGTCTTCCACGCGGGCGTGCGCCGGGATGGGGCGGGACGGCTGGTCGTCGCCGGGGGACGCGTGCTGAACGTCTGCGCTCGGGCGCCCACCCTGGCGATGGCCCGCGAGCGCGCCTACGCCGCGGTGGATCGCATCACCCTGCCCGGCGGCCATCATCGCCGCGACATCGGCTGGCGCGCCCTGACCTGAGGCGCCGCCTTCAGCCTTCTTCGGCGCCTGGGTCGACACCCGTGCCGCACTTCTGACGATCGCCGTAGCCTGCTCGGAACTTAATAGAAGCCGTCACCTTTTCCTGAGTCGGCAAAGTGCGGAGCATCGCGATGTCTGGCGTGGTCTGGTTGTGGATCGCCTTCTTCGGCATGGCGCTCGGGGCGGTGGCGATCGGCGCCGTCAGCCGGAGCGGCCAGGGCAAGCCGACGCCCTCCGGCGCCATCCACACCTTCGTGCCCGTCGCCGCCGCGACCCTCTACCTCCTCATGGCCTTCGGGCAGGGCGCCTTCCTGGTGGAGAACGGGGCGCGGGTGGTGTTCTTCGGCCGCTACATCGACTGGAGCATCACCACGCCGCTCCTCCTCCTCGGCCTCTCCATCACCGCACTCGGCAGCCCGGGCGCGGCCGGGGCGCTGGTGGCCGCCCTCCTGGGCGCCGACATCCTGATGATCGTGACCGGCTTCTTCTCCGACGTCTCGCCCGCCGGGTCGCTGGCCAAGCTGACATGGTACCTGATCAGCTGCGGCGCCTTCCTGGCCGTCTTCTACGTGCTGTGGGGCCCGCTGCTGCGGATGGCCAAGGCGCGTTCGGTGGAGGCGGGGCGCATCTACCAGCGCAACGCCGCCATCCTGTCGGTGCTCTGGCTCCTCTACCCGGTGGTCTTCCTCCTGGGTTCGGAGGGGATGAGCGTGGTGGCGGTATCGGTAGAACTCGCCGCCTATGCGATCCTGGACCTCCTGGCCAAGGTCGCCTACGGCCTCCTGGCGTCCGTGGAGCACAAGACCGCCCGCATCTGAGGCCAGGCCGGTGTCGCTCTCCCTCGACGCGGCCGCCCCTCGCACCGCGCCGGGCGTCCGCGATGTCGCCCGAGGCCATTGGCGCAGTGCGCTGATG
>CAXUCS010000338.1:0-3435 GCA_964249365.1 uncultured Caulobacteraceae bacterium
CGTCCAGCAGCTTGACGGCTTCCTCCAGCGTCACCGCGGCGGGGTCGGCGCCCTTGGGGACGTTGGCGTTGACCTTGCCGGCGTTCACGTAGGGGCCGTAGCGGCCGGACAGGACGCGGATCGCCTCGCCGGAGACGGGATGGGCCCCGAGCTCCTTCAGCGCGGCGGGCGCGCCGCGGCCCCGGCCGCCGCCCGCCCGCTTCTCGGCCAGCAGCGTCACGGCGCGGTTGGCCCCAACCTCGAACACCTCCTCGATATCCTGCAGGCTGGCGTAGGTGGTCCTGTGCTGGACATAGGGACCGTAGCGCCCGAGCCCGGCCAGGATCGGTTCGCCGTCCTCGGGGTGCAACGCCACCTCCCGCGGCAGGCTGAGGAGGCGCAGCGCGCCGTCGAGGTCGATCTCGCCCGGCGTCCAGCCCTTGGGCAGGGAGGAGCGCTTGGGCTTGGCCTTCTTGTCATCGGCGTCCGCCTCCAGCTCCACATAGGGACCGAAGCGGCCAACCTTCAGCCAGACCGGGCGGCCGGTATTGGGATCGTGGCCGAGCTCGCGGTCGCCGCCCTCGGCCTCCTCGCCCTCCACCTGGGCGAGCGGGCGGGTGTAGCGGCATTCGGGGTAGTTGGAGCAGCCGATGAAGGCGCCGAACCGGCTCGCCTTGAGCGACAGCTGGCCGGCGTGGCAGGTCGGGCAGACCCGCGGGTCGGAGCCGTCCGCCCGCTCGGGGAAGATGGCCGGGCCGAGCGCCTCGTTGAGCGCGTCCAGCACCTGGGCGACGCGGAGGTCGCCGACGTTGGCGATCGCGGCCTGGAAGTCGCGCCAGAACTCCCGCAGCAGCACCTTGTACTCCAGATCGCCGGCGGAGACCTTGTCCAGCCGCTCCTCCAGGTCGGCGGTGAAGTCGAACTCGACGTAGCGCAGGAAGTACTGCTTGAGGAAGGCGGACAGGAGCCGCCCCTTGTCCTCCGGAAAGAAGCGGTTCTTGTCCATGCGGACGTATTCGCGGTCGCGCAGCACGCCCAGGATCGAGGCGTAGGTGGAGGGGCGCCCGATGCCGAGCTCCTCCAGCTTCTTCACCAGGCTCGCTTCGGAGTAGCGCGGCGGCGGCTCGGTGAAGTGCTGGTCGGCGCGGGCCTTGAGCACGTCGGCGTGGGCGCCCTGCGCGATGGCCGGCAGGCGGCGGCTGTCCTCGTCCTCGGCGTCGTCGCGGCCTTCCTCGTAGACGGCGAGGTAGCCGTCGAATTGGATCACCTGGCCGACCGCGCGAAGCCCGATCCTGCCGCCGGCGTCCAGGTCGACGGTGGTGCGCTCGATGCGCGCCGACTCCATCTGGCTGGCGATCATGCGCTTCCAGACGAGTTCATAGAGCCGCTGGAGGTCGCCCTCCAGGTGCAGGGAGGCGGGCAGGCGGGAGAGCGAGGTCGGCCGGATCGCCTCGTGCGCCTCCTGGGCGTTCTTGGCCTTGGTCTTGTAGTGGCGCGCCTCGGGCGGGACGTAGTCGTTCCCGTAGCGGCTGGCGATGACCTTGCGCGCCTCCGCGATCGCCTCCGGCGAGGACTGCACCCCGTCGGTCCGCATGTAGGTGATCAGGCCGCCCTGCTCGTCCACGCCTTCGTAGAGCTTCTGGGCCGCCTGCATGGTGCGCTGCGCGGAGAATCCGAGCTTCCTCGCCGCCTCCTGCTGCAGGGTGGAGGTGGTGAAAGGCGGCGCGGGCGAGCGCCGGGCCGGCTTCTTCTCCACCGCCGTAACGGTGAAGCTCGCCTGCGCCACAGCCTTCCTCGCCGCCTCGGCGCCAGCCTGGTCGGCGAGGTCGAACTTCTTCAGCTGGCGTCCGTCCAGCTTGACCAAGCGCGCCAGGAAGGGGTCGGAGCCGGCGGCGACGTCCGCCTCCACCGTCCAGTATTCCTGCGTCCTGAACGCCTCAATCTCCATCTCGCGGTCGACGATCAGGCGCAGGGCCACCGACTGCACCCGCCCCGCCGACCGCGCACCGGGAAGCTTCCTCCACAACACCGGAGAGAGGGTGAAGCCGACCAGGTAGTCGAGCGCGCGCCGCGCCAGGTAGGCGTCCACCAGCTCCATGTCGATCTGGCGCGGGTTGCGCATCGCCTCGGTGACGGCGGACTTGGTGATGGCGTTGAAGACGACCCGCTGCACCTCCGCGCCCTTCACCGCACGCTTCTTCTGCAGCACCTCCAGCACGTGCCAGCTGATCGCCTCGCCCTCGCGGTCGGGGTCGGTGGCCAGGATCAGCCGGTCGGCGCCCTTCATGGCCTCGGCGATATCGCTCAAGCGCTTCGCCGCCTTGGGGTCGACGTCCCAGCTCATGGCGAAATCCTCGTCCGGCCTGACCGAGCCGTCCTTGGACGGCAGGTCGCGGACGTGGCCGTAGGAGGCCAGCACCTTGTAGTCGGAGCCCAGGTACTTGTTGATGGTCTTGGCCTTTGCGGGGCTTTCGACGACGACGACGTTCATGGGGCGGGCGAAGCTCGGGCAGGCGATGACGGCGCGGAAAGTGGTGGCGCGGCCCCGTTCCTGTCAACGCCGTATCCTCCGCCACTATGATTGCATAGGGGAACAGCCAGGAGTAGAGCGCCGCCTCTATGAGAGAGTCTGCGCCTTGACTGACCATCCCGCGGAGAGGTCCGAGCCCGAGCCGCAAGCCTCGCCGCGACAGGTGCGGAGCTATATCAGCGACATGCTGGCCGAGCTGGCCGACATGGCCCGCGGCGTGGGAGACCGCCGGCTGGAGTACGGGCTGCGGCTGCTCGCCCTGGACGCCGGCGCGCCGGGTCTCTAGAGCCCGATCCGGGACGGGTCCGCCGCCCGCCGCTGACGGTGTGGCGAAGAAGGCTTGGGCGCGCGGCGCTCAGTTGCTAGGAGGCCGCCGCCAGGGCGGGGCGCGGCTGCGTGAACATCGACCGTTTCGACATCCCGGGGCCTCTCCTCCTGACCCCCCCAAGGCATGGGGATGCGCGCGGCTTCTTCTCCGAGGCGTTCCGCCAGGATCGGTTCGAGGCGGCGGCGGGGCCGGTCGCCTTCGTCCAGGACAACCACTCCCGCTCGCAGCGCAAGGGCGTGATCCGCGGCCTGCACTACCAGGCCCCGCCGTTCGCCCAGGGCAAGCTGGTGCGGGTGACGCGGGGCGCGGTGTGGGACGTGGTGGTGGACGCGCGGCGGGGCTCGCCGACCTACGGCCGCCACGTGGGCGCGGAGCTGAGCGAAGGAAACTGGCGCCAGCTCTGGGCGCCGCCGGGCTTCCTGCACGGCTTCTGCACCCTGACCGACGACGTGGAGTTCCTCTACAAGGTGACGAGCTACTACAGTCCCGAGCACGACGGCGCGGTCGCCTTCGACGATCCCGCGCTCGGCACCGACTGGCCGCTGGACGGCGCGCCGGCCGTGGTGTCCGACAAGGACCGCCGCGCCCCCCGGTTCGC
>CAXUCS010000339.1:0-3419 GCA_964249365.1 uncultured Caulobacteraceae bacterium
CCAGGAGGGCCGCGATGGGCGGGGAGGGCGGCATGGCCGGCTAGATGCCAAGGCCCGGGCCCGGTGGGAAGGGGCCTTGCTGGAGGGGTCGGGCGCGCCCCAACGGCCGCGATCTGCTGGCCTTTGCTGGCCGGTCGCTATAGCCGCCTCGGCCGTCGCTCATCACGAGGGACGCGCTCATGGCCCAGGACACGTGGACCGCCCCGGCTCCGGGCGGCGTCTATCGCCTGGGAGCTCACGAGGTGGCGCGGGTCGGCTATGGGGCGATGCAGCTCAGGCGCCTGGCCGTCGACCCGCGGCGGCGCTGGCGGTGCTCGAAGGCGCGATCGAGCGCGGCGTCGCCTGTGTCCAGAACGCCTACAGCCTCGGCGATCGCCGCTTCGAGGGCATGCTCGACCTTTGCCTCACCCCATGGGATCGCCTGGGCGCCCTTCTTCCCGCTCGGCGGGGGCGCCGGCAGCGCGGCGCCGCTCGGGCCAAGGGTCACCGACCTGCCCGAGGTGATCGCCATCGCGGGGAGGGCCGGCGTCACGCCGACCCAGGTCGGGCTGGCCTGGCTGCTGCAGCACGCCGCCAACACGCTCCTGATCTCCAGAACGGCCAGCCTGGCGCACCTGGAGAGAACCTCGGCGCCGGATCGGTCCGGCTCGACGCCGTTGCGATGGCGGAGCTTGACGCGTTGCGCGCCACTTCGGCCTAGGCGCAAAGCTTGACGCCTGGCTGGGCGCGCTGAACGGCTCGGTCGAGGGCGCAGCGCATTGGGGTTCGAGTGGATCAGCCGCAGGATGAGATGTCGCCGGGCGACGAAGGCGTGACGCTGCGCATCCTGGCCCCGGTCGCCACCGTGGTCCTCCATCGCCCGTCCAGCCGCAATGCGCTGGACCTGGCCAGTTGGCGGGCGATCCCGTCCCTGATCGCCGCGGCCGATCGCGAGGCCGGGATCCGCGTGATTCTCATCCGGGGCGCGGCCGGCGACTTCAGCTCCGGCAACGACATCGGCGAGTTCGGCGCCTTGCCCGGTCGGCCTGAGGCGGCGAAGGCCTTCGGTACCGCGATGGCTTCGGCCATGCAGTCGATCGAGAGGGCGTCCAAGCCCGTGGTCGTGGCGATCCGAGGCGGCTGCTATGGAGCGGCCGTGGCCCTCGCCCTCGCGGGCGACCTGCGCGTCGCCGCCGACGACGCCACCTTCGCGATCACGCCCGCCAAGCTCGGCGCCGTGTACCTCCGCAGCGACCTGCACCGGCTCGTCAACGCGGTCGGCGTGGGCCAGTGCAAGAGGCTGATCTATTCGGCCAAGGCCGTCGGCGCGGCTGAGGCCGGGCTGATGGGGCTCGTGGACCAGGTCTTCCCGTAGGTCCGCTTCGAAGCGGACCTGCGGGATCTCCTTGGAGCGGTGGCGACCGGTTCTCCCTTCACCCTGCGCCGCACGAAACATATGTTGCGAGGGCTCGGCCACGGCGCAGCGCCGGAGGAGACGGACGAGAGCCTCGCGCCGTTCGTCGAAGCCACCCAGGGCGCAGACTTCGCCGAGGGCGTCGCCGCCTTCCTGGCCAAGAGACCTCCTGAGTTTCGCTGACCTGGAGGGAGCTGTCGCAGCGCGACTGTCAGGCGGGGCGGGAGCCGCTCGGTCCTGGACGGGGCGGGAAGAGGCCTGCCCGTCCGAGCATACCCGGCAGGACGGTCTCGCCCAGCCGCTCGCCGAGCCAGCCGGCGGCGGCGATGGCGGCTTCCAGGTCGTAGCCGGTGGCCACGCCCATGCGGTGGAGCATGTAGAGGGTGTCCTCGGTCGCGATGTTGCCGGTGGCTGCGGGGGCGAAGGGGCAGCCGCCGATGCCGCCGAGGGAGGTGTCCAGCGCCTGCGCCCCCGCCGTCCAGGCCGCGTAGGCGTTGGCCAGCCCCGTGTTGCGGGTGTTGTGGAAGTGGCAGCGCAGCCGCGCCCCGGGCGCAGCCGCCCGCACCACGCCCAGCCGGCGCACCACCGAGGCAGGATCGCCGACGCCGATGGTGTCGGCGATGGCGATCTCCTCCACCCCGAAGCCTGCGAGTTCGGCGGCGAGGCGGCCGACCTCCGCTTCGGCGACCTCGCCCTCGAACGGGCAGCCGAAGGCCGCCGCGATAGTCGCGTGCGCCGCCGCGGGGACGGCCCCGGCGATCTGATCCAGGGTCTCGGCGATCGACGCCCCCTGGTTCCTTCGGCTGAAGGTCTCCGACGCCACCACCACGAAATTGACTTCGTCCACGCCCGCGGCGGCGGCCCGGTCGAAGCCCCGGCGGTTCAGCACCAGCCCGATCAGCTTGACGCCCTCAGCCCGGAGGTCCGCCTCGTCCTTCAGCCCCTGCAGCACGGCCTCCGCGTCGGCCATCTGGGGCACGGCCCGGGGATTGACGAAGCTGACCGCCTCGATCCGCCGCGCCCCGGCGGCGGCGACCTTCAGCACGAGCTTGACCTTGTCGCGGGTCGACAGGGTGGTCGGGTGGTTCTGCAGCCCGTCGCGGGGCGACACCTCCACGATCTCGACCTGCGACGTCATGACGGCCTCGTATACGAACGGAGTGACCTCAAGCTTTCCATGGACTATACGTCGTCACATTGGATACAAAAAGCGTCACGCGGGGAACGGAGGGCTTGAATGGCCTATCGGCTGGGCGTCGACGTCGGGGGGACCTTCACCGACCTCCTGCTGCTGGACGAGGAGTCGGGCCGCTTCTGGCGGCACAAGACCCCGTCCACGCCCCACGACAGCTCCGAAGGCATCATGGTCGGGGTGGAAGCCATCTGCACGAAGGCGGGGACGGCGCCGGGCGCGGTGCAGGTCTTCCTCCACGGCACCACGGTCGCGACCAATGCGGTGCTGGAGGGCAAGGGCGCGCGGGTCGGCCTGGTCACCACCGAGGGCTACCGCCAGGTGATGCAGATCGCCCGCTCGCTGGTGCCGGGCGGCTTGGCGGCCTGGATCGTCTGGCCCAAGCCCGAACCGCTCGCCAAGCTGGAGGACACGGTGGAGGTCAGGGGCCGCATGGACGCCCAGGGCCGGGAGGTCCGCCCGCTGGACGAGGCCGACGTGCGCGCCCAGCTCGCCAAGCTGAAGGCCAACGGGGTGGAGGCGGTCACCGTCGCCCTGATGAACGGCTACCTGAACGGCGCCCACGAGCGGCGGGTGGCGGAGGTCGCCGCTGAGGTCCTGCCGGACGCGCCCGTCTCCCTCTCCCATGAGGTGCTGCCGGAGATGCAGGAGTACGAGCGCACCCTGACCACCGTGGCCAACGCCGCGGTGCGCCCGGTGGTCGGCCGCTACGTGCGCAACCTCCGGAGCCGGCTGAGGGCGCTGGACATGAGCGGCCGCATCTCGCTCCTGCGGTCCGACGGCGGGCTGATGTCCTCGGAAGCGGCGGAGGCCCATCCGGTCTCGCTCCTGATG
>CAXUCS010000340.1:0-3416 GCA_964249365.1 uncultured Caulobacteraceae bacterium
GACGGAGACCGCCTCGTATGCGCCGCCTGGCCCCGGCTCGTTCAGGAGGTCGACCACCGCGCCTGCGGGCAGCAGCATGACGTCGCCCGGCAGGGCGACGGCGGTGGCCCTGCCGGTGGTCGCCGTCTTGCGCCCCGCCAGCACGAGCACGACGGTGGAGCGCATGACGTTCAGGTCCCGCGCGACCAGGGCGCGCGGCTGGCGAAGCAGGGCCGTGGCGCCGACGTCCCGCCTCATCGCGAGCCGGCGCGGCATGGACGTCGCCATGGACGTTGGACGAGCCTTCATGGCCGCCTCCGGCGTGCGGCGAGCCCTTCTTAACCCACCGACGTCGCCTGTCATCCATGCCGTCGCTGGCCCGGAGGCCCGGAGGTGAGCCACGCCGGAGGGAGCCTCAGCGGCTGAACATCGCGACCACGCTCTGTGGGGCCGCGGGGCCGAAGAAGCGCTCGAGATTGGCTGCGGCCCGGCCGGTCACCGCCGCGCTCCTGGGGAAGAGAGCCGCTTCGTACGCGCCGAGCGCCGCCTCCGTCCGGTCCGGCGCCGCTGCAAGCGCCTGGCCGAGCTCGGCGCCGTCGAGCAGGGCGAGGTTGGCGCCTTCGCCCGAAAAGGGCGACATCAGGTGCGCCGCATCGCCGACCAGGGTCACCCCCGGCGTCCGCTCCCAGCGGTGGCCGACGGGCAGGGCGTGGATGGCGCGCACGAGCGGCAGGGTGTCGCTTTGCGCCATCAGGGAGACGAGCGGCGGCGCCCATCCATTGAACTCCCCGGCGACCCTCGCCAGGGCGCGCCTCGCATCAGCCATGTCGGGTGATGCGAACCAAGTCTCCGGCCGGTTCAGGGCCGCATAGGTGTGCAGCGTGCCGTCGGCATATCTGTGGGTCAGGATGCCCTGCCCCGGCGCCACGGCCATCAGCGTTCCCGGACCGACCGCGCGGGCGCTCGCCGCGTGGCGGACGTCGCCGTCGAAGAGGAGCGTCTCGACGAACGACGTGCCGCTGTAGGCCGGTCTGGCGCCGGAAACGAGCGGACGCACCTTCGACCAGCCTCCGTCCGCGCCGACGAGCACCTCGCAGGTGGCCTCGCGCGCGCCCTCGAACGCGATGCGATGGCCGCCGCCGTCGCGCACGCCCACAGCCCTGACCTTGCAGCCCCAGTGTATCGTGTCGGCGGGTATGGAGCCCATCAACAGCCTGCGCAGATCGCCGCGGTCGATCTCGGGCCTGCCACCGCTGCGGGCGCCGGGCCTGTCCAGCAGCACCCGTCCGTTCCGGTCGGCCACGCGCTTGGCGTCTTCGCCCGGCCGGACGCGCGCCAGGAAGGCGTCGTGCAGGCCCGCCGCCTTCAGCGCGGCCTGACCCTGGTCCTCGCTGAGATCGAGCAGGCCGCCCTGCGGGCGCGCGGTCTCGCCGGCTTCCGCCTCGTAGATGGCGGCGCTCAGTCCGTGGAGGTGGAGGAGCCGGGCGAGCATAAGGCCGGCCATGCCGGCGCCGATGATGGCGATCTTGCTATGCACGTCGGCGCTCCCGAGCTCGCATGCGCACGCCGGTAAGCAGACGCACGACGCGGTGCGCCTGGACCTGCCCGGACGCGATGGATGGGGACGCTGGCCAGTCCGCCCTGGGGCTCGACGGCGTGTGCTCGACGCCTGACGGGCAGGCGGCCGCTTTTCGCGATGTCGGGCAGACTAGCTCGGGTCATACGCTCGCCGCAAGCCTCGGGCGATCACAGGACCAGCTGGAGGGTGCTGGCCCGCCATAGAACGGCCGGTCAGGCCGCCAGGGCGTCGGGAAGCGCCTCGTCCCGGGCGTCGAAACGCTCGCGCGCCGCCTCCACGGCGGGGAGGCTGTCCACCGTCCAGCGGTACAGGGCCATGAAGGGCGGCAGCAGGGTGAGCCCTAGCGGAGTGATCGCGTACTCCACCGCCACCGGGGACAGGGTCACCACCCGCCGGGCGACCAGACCGTTGCGCTCCAGCCGGCGCAGGCTGGCGGTGAGCGCCTTCTGGGTGACGCCTACGAGGCGACGCTTCAGCCCGTTGAAGCGGCAGGGCCGCCCCTCCAGCGCGGTGAGGATCAGGACCGACCATTTGTCGGTGACCTGGTCGATGAGGAGCCGATGCGGGCAGTTGGCGTCCAGCGGCTCTTGCACGGTGTCTCCGGGGTGACCTGGTCGCCTCATAGTGCCTGATTGACGCCAGGTATAGAAGAGATACCAAGCGCTGGTCTCACCGGAGTTCCTGCATGCCCGCCCCATCCGCCCTCGATGTCCTGTTCCAGCCCGTCCGGCTGGGCTCCCTGGAGCTGAAGAACCGCATCGTCATGGCGCCCATGACCCGCGTCCACTCGCCCGACGGGGTCCCGGGCGCCGACGTGGCCGCCTACTACCGCCGGCGGGCGGAAGGCGAGGTGGGGCTGATCCTGTCGGAGGGCGTGGCGGTGGAGCGGCCCGCGTCCAAGAACGAGGCGCGCATCCCCCACCTCTACGGCGAGGACGCCCTGGCCGGCTGGAAGCGGGTGGTCGAGGGCGTGCATGCGGCGGGCGGCCGGATCGGCCCGCAGCTTTGGCACGTCGGCTCGGTCGCCGGCATGACGCCGGACTGGACGCCGGGGGCGGAGGTGGAAAGCCCCTCGGGGTTCGTCGCGCCGGGCAAGTCACGCGGCCGCGCCATGAGCGGGGAGGACGTGGCCGACACGATCGCCGCCTTCGGACGCGCGGCCGCCGACGCCCGCCGGCTCGGCTTCGACGTGGTGGAGGTCCACGGCGCCCACGGCTACCTCATCGACCAGTTCTTCTGGGCCGAGACCAACACGCGCACCGACCTGTTCGGCGGCGCCACCCTGAAGGAACGCGCGCGCTTCGGGGCGGAGGTGGTGAAGAGCGTGCGGGCCGCGGTCGGCCCCGACATCCCCGTGATCCTGCGGCTCAGCCAGTGGAAGCAGCAGGACTACGCCGCCCGCCTCGCCGAAACACCCGATGCGCTCGCCGACTGGCTGACCCCCCTAGTGGAGGCGGGCGCGAGCGTGCTGCACTGCTCGCAGCGCCGGTTCTGGGAGCCGGAGTTCCCCGACCTGGACGGCCAGGACGGGCTGAACTTCGCCGGCTGGGCCAAGAAGCTGACGGGCGCCCAGACCATCAGCGTCGGCTCCGTCGGCCTCTCCGGCGACATGCTGAGCGCCTTCACGGGTCAGACCTCCGAGCCGAGCTCGCTGGAGACGCTGGTGCACCGGCTGGAGCGCGGCGACTTCGACCTGATCGCGGTGGGCCGCGCGCTCCTCACCGACCCGAACTGGGCCGCCAAGGTCCGCGCGGGCGACAGCGCCGGGCTGAAGTCCTTCGCCCCCGCCGACATGATGACGCTGAGCTGACGCCCCGCCCGCCGCCCAGGGGTGCGCGTCAGCGGGCGGGGCGTCAGC
>CAXUCS010000341.1:0-3399 GCA_964249365.1 uncultured Caulobacteraceae bacterium
GGCGCCGTTTCGCCTCGGCGACTATGCGAACGTCCGCCTGCCGCGGCTGGCCGGCCTGACCTGGGGCGCGGAGGACCTGAGCGCGGCGCTCGGCGCCAGCGGCAACCTCGACCCGGCCGGGGGCTGGGCGCCGACCTACCGCCTGGTGCGCGCCCTGACGCTGCTCGGCGCGCGCGCGGCCGGGGTGGAGCCGATCGAGACGCTCCATGCGGGCTTTCGCGACCTCGACGGCCTGCTCGCCTCCAGCCGGGCGGCGCGTGCGGAGGGGTTCACGGGCCGCCTCGCCATCCACCCGGCCCAGGTGGAGGTGATCAACGCCGCCTTCACCCCGTCCGCCGAGGAGGTGGCCCACGCCCGGCGGGTGGTGGCGGCCTTCGCCGCTGCCCCGGGCGCGGGCGTGGTGGGGCTGGACGGCTCCATGCTCGACGCTCCCCACGTCAAGCAGGCGGAGCGGACCCTGGCGGTGGCTGAGCGGATGGGCGCTCCACCCCCGTGACGGGTTATCGAGGAGGACGTCAGCCGGGTCCGGCCGACAGCCCCAGCCGCCGGCCGTCGTAGCGGTCGCGCAGCGGTCGCCACCAGTCCTCGCGGTCGATGTACCAGCGCACGGTCTTGGCGACGCCGGTCTCGAAGCTCTCGCGGGCGCGCCAGCCGAGCTCGGTCTCCAGCCGGGTGGCGTCGATGGCGTAGCGCTTGTCGTGGCCGGGGCGGTCGGCGACGAAGGTGACGAGCTCGCGGTGGGGTCGGTCCTTCGGGCGGAGCGCGTCGAGCGTGGCGCAGATCGCCTCCACCACCTGGAGGTTGGTGCGTTCGTTGCGGCCGCCGACGTTGTAGCTCCCGCCCGGCTCGCCCCGCTGCACGATGAGCGCGAGCGCCCGGGCGTGGTCCTCGACGTAGAGCCAGTCGCGCACGTTGTCGCCCGCCCCGTAGACCGGCAGGGGCTTGCCCTCCATCGCGTTCAGGATGGTGAGCGGGATCAGCTTCTCCGGGAAATGGTAGGGGCCGTAGTTGTTGGAGCAGTTGGAGACGAGCACCGGCAGGCCGTAGGTGTGGAACCAGGCCCGCGCCAGGTGGTCCGAACCCGCCTTGGACGCGGAATAGGGCGAGCGGGGATCGTAGGCGGTGGTCTCGCTGAAGAGGCCCGTCTCTGCGAGGCTGCCGAACACCTCGTCGGTGGAGATGTGGAGGAAGCGGAAGCGATCCTTCGCTTCGCCCTCCAGCGCGCCCCAGTGGGCGAGCGCCGCCTGCAGCATGACGAAGGTCCCCACCACATTGGTGGTCACGAAGGCGCCCGGGCCGGTGATGGAGCGATCCACATGGCTCTCGGCGGCCAGGTGCAGGACGGCGGTGGGCCGGAAGTCGGCGAAGGCGCGCCCGACCGCGTCGGCGTCGGCCACGTCGGCCTGGACGAAGCCGTAGCGCTGCGACCCGTCCACCTCGCCAAGGCTGGCCAGGCAGCCGGCGTAGGTCAGCTTGTCCAGGTTCAGCACGCGCGCCGGCGTCCCGGTGAGGAGGTGGCGCACCACCGCCGAGCCGATGAAGCCCGCGCCGCCGGTGACCAGGACGCGGTCGTCGGCGGTGAACTCACCCCTCATGGCTGCGCCTCACGCGAAGTTGGGAGTGGGATCGGACAGGGTCTCCTCGGCCACCCGCTGCAGGTACTGGCCGTAGCCGCTCTTGCCGAGCTCGCGTCCGAGGCCCGCGAGATCGTCGGCGCTGATCCAGCCGTTCTCGAAGGCGATCACCTCCGGGCAGCAGATCCGCTCGCCCTGCCGGTTCTCCAGAGCGCGCACATAGGCCGCCGCCTCGATCAGGCTGTCGGGCGTGCCCGAGTCGAGCCAGGCGGTGCCCCGGCCCATGCGCGCCACGTTCAGCTCGCCCCGCTCCAGGTAGGCGCGGTTCACGTCGGTGATCTCCAGCTCGCCCCGGGCGGAGGGACGCACGTCCGCGGCGATCTCCACCACCCGCTCGTCGTAGAAATAAAGACCTGTCACCGCCCAGTGCGACTTGGGAGCCTGCGGCTTCTCCTCGATCGACAGAGCGCGGCCGTCCGCGTCGAACTCCACCACCCCGAACCGCTCCGGGTCGGCCACCCGGTAGCCGAAGACGCTGGCCCCCTTGGGCCGGGCGCGGGCGTCGGCCATGAGCCTGGTCAGACCCGTGCCGTGGAAGATGTTGTCGCCGAGGATCAGCGCCGAGGGGCCGCCCCGCACGAAGGGCGCGCCGATCTGGTAGGCCTGCGCCAGCCCCTCGGGCCGGGCCTGCTCGGCGTAGAAGAGGCTGAGGCCCCAGCGGCCGCCGTCGCCGAGCAGGCGCTGGAACATGGGCAGGTCGCTGGGGGTGGAGATGATCAGCACCTCCCGGATGCCCGCCTGCATCAGCGTGGCGAGCGGGAAGTAGATCATGGGGCGGTCGTAGACCGGCAGCATCTGTTTGGAGACCGCCGCCGTCATGGGGTTCAGCCGCGTGCCGCTGCCCCCGGCCAGGATGATGCCCTTCAAACCGCTTCTCCGATGGGGCCGACCAGTATGTCCAGGCAGCGCGGCAGAGCCTCGCGCCAGGACGGCGGCACGACCCCGAACGCCGCCTCCAGCCGCCGCCCGTCCAGCCGCGAATTGGCGGGCCGCTTCGCCGGGGTGGGATAGTCGGCGGTGGAGATCGGCCGCACGCGTGCGTGGGGGCCGCCCCGCGCCCGCGCACCCTCGAACACGCCCTGGGCGAACTCGGCCCAGCTCGCCTCGCCCGACCCGGCCAGGTGGTAGAGGCCGGGCGCGCCGCGCCCCGCCAGCATGGCGCCGGCAAGCGCGCGGCGGGCCGCCGCGAGGTCGGGCGCATAGGTAGGGCCGCCCCGCTGGTCGGGCACCACCGCCACCTCCTCGCGGCCGTCCGCCACGCGCAGCATGGTCCGCACGAAGTTCTTGCCTGTGGGCGCATAGACCCAGGCGGTGCGCAGGACGAGGTGGCGCGGATTGGCCGTCGCGACCGCCGCCTCGCCCTCCAGCTTGGTGGCGCCGTAGACAGTCTGCGGTCCCGTCGGGTCCGTCTCCACGTAGGGGGCGGGGTTGGCGCCGTCGAAGACGTAGTCGGTGGAAAGGTGCAGCACGGGCGCGCCCCGTTTCGCCGCAGCCTCCGCCAGCACGCCGGGCGCGACCGCATTGACGACCCGCGCGCGTTCCGGCTCGCTTTCCGCCTGGTCCACCGCGGTGTAGGCGGCCGCGCTCACCACCACGTCCGGGCGCGCGGCCTCCAGCGCCGGGGCGATCGTCTCCGGCCGCTCCAGGTCGAGCTCGGGGCGCCCGAGACGGATCACCTCCACCCCCGGCGCCTGGAGGGCGGCCAGCGCGGTCGCGACCTGGCCCTCCCGCCCCGTCACCACCAGCCGCATGATCAGAACACCGC
>CAXUCS010000342.1:0-3383 GCA_964249365.1 uncultured Caulobacteraceae bacterium
GCGCGGATGTGGTCGGACGGAACCGGCAGGACGAGCTCCTCGCCCCGGCCCGCGCGGGCGAAGTCGTCCGGTGGGGGGGCGAGGAGCGGGGGCGCCCCCGGCTGCTCGGCCCGCGCCAGCACCCGCCCCTCCCCGTCCAGGAGGTAGATGGCCGCCACGTCCCGCTCGGGAAGCTCGTAGGCCAGGAGCGTGGAGAACTGCAGGCGCGAGCGCTCGAAGCCGCCGCGGTTGCGGTTGAGGTCCTCCGCCATGGGGCCCATGCGGTTGCGCATGAACTCCTTCTGCTCCTCGATATAGGCGCGGCTGACGATGGCGGCGTTGTCGACCACCTGGCGCACGCGGCCGGAGAACCAGTACTCCACCCCCTGCGTCAGGAGGACGCCGAAGAAGAGCGCCATGACCACCGCCGGCGCGACAGCCGAGAGGGCGAAGGTGATGACGAAGCGCCGGTGCAGCCGCACCCCGGCGTCCCTTGCGCGGGGCCCGAGCAGCCCCACCATGCGGAAGGCCGCCACGCCGCAGAGCGCCAGCACCAGCAGGAGGTTGAGCGTGAGGACGCCCAGCACATGGGCGCTCGGCGCCGCAAGCGGCCGGATCGCCGGGGCGCCGAGGCTGACCAGCACGCATCCCGCGGTCACCAGGATCGCCAGGGTGAAGGCCGCGCCGAAGGCGTAGCGCGCCCGCGGCTCCACCGGCGCCTCGATGAGAGCGCTAGGGTCGGCGCGGTCTATGGGACGCTCCGAAGACTCCGGCGTGGCCGCGACGGACATGCGCTCTAAGCTACAGCTGTGTGACGCCCTTTCAACAGGCGATGTTGCGCCGCCGCGCCGGCGGCTCCGGCGCCGATGGACAAGCGCGCTTCGCCACGGCAAGAGCGGCGGCCATGCGATGGGCGGCAGTGATCGTGGCGGCCGGGGCTGGCCGGCGCGCGGGAGGCGACCTCCCCAAGCAGTGGCGGCCCCTGCACGGCCGGCCCGTGGTGCTCTGGTCGGCCGAGGCGCTGGCGGCCGCGGGCGCGAGCGAGCTCGTGGTGGTGGTGGCGAGGGAGGACGACGCCCACGCCGACGCCCTCTTCGCCGGCCTGCCGGGGCTCAAGATCGTGGAAGGCGGCACGGAGCGGGTCGACTCTGTGCGCGCCGGCCTGGCGGCGGTCGGCGAGTCTATCGACGCCGTCCTGATCCACGACGCCGCCCGTCCGTTCGTCACTTCCGCCCATGTCCGTGCTCTCCTGAGAGCGCTGGAGGATGCCGACGGCGCCCTGCCGGCGCTCGCGGTCAGCGACACGCTGAAACGCTCCGACGAAGACGGGATGGTCCGGGCCACGGTGGACCGCGCGGGTCTGTGGCGCGCCCAGACGCCCCAGGCCTTCCGACGCCGGGCGATCCTGGACGCCTACGCCGCCTGGCCCGCGGGCGAGACGCCCACCGACGACGCCGCGGTCCTGGAGCGCAGCGGCGGTCGCGTGGCGCTCACACCCGGCGACCCCATGCTGATGAAGCTGACCTATCCGGAGGACTTCCCCATGGCCGAGCGTCTCGCCGGCGGCGCCCGCATCACCCGGGTCGGCCAGGGCGTCGACGCCCATCGCTTCGGCCCGGGGACCGAGTGCTGGCTCTGCGGGATCGCGGTGCCGCACGAGAAGGGGCTGGTCGGCCACTCCGACGCCGACGCCGGCCTCCACGCGCTCACCGATGCGATCCTGGGCGCCATCGGCGAGGGCGACATCGGCGACCACTTCCCGCCGACCGACCCCAAGTGGAAGGGCGCCGCGTCCGACCGCTTCCTCCTCCACGCCATGGAGCTGGTGCGCGCCAGGGGCGGACGTGTGCTCAATGCCGACGTAACGCTGATCTGCGAACGCCCCAAGATCAAGCCGCACCGCGCCGCCATGCGCGAGCGCGTGGCCGAGCTCCTCGACCTGCCGCTCGACCGAGTCAGCGTGAAGGCCACCACCATGGAGGAGATGGGCTTCACCGGCCGACAGGAAGGGCTGGCGGCCCAGGCGGTCGCGACGGTGGAGACGCCGGCCTGAGCGCCATCCTGCGCAGGCGTCAGCTTGCGCCTATCCCGCCGCCGCGGCCAGGCCCTCGTTCGCCGCCACCGCGCTCCCGGCCCGCAGCCGCGCCTCGTCGGCCTGCATGTAGTCTCGCGTCAGCGGCAGGGCGTCCACGCGCCGGGTGAGCTGGATCTGGAACACCATCATGCCGAACCAGCGGAACGCCGCCTCGCTGGAGGCGAGGTAGAACTCCCACATCCGGCAGAAGCGCTCGTCGTAAAGCTCGGCGACCTCAGCCCGGCTGGCCTGGAAGCGCCGCCGCCACTCCCGGATGGTCTCCGCATAGTGCAGCCGCAGGATCTCGATGTCGGCTACCCAGAGCCCCGCCCGCTCGATGGCCGGCAGCACCTCCGACAGGGAGGGGATGTAGCCGCCGGGGAAGACGTATTTGGCGATGAAGGGCTGGGTCACGCCGGGCGCGTCATGGCGCCCGATCGCGTGCAGCAGCATGACGCCGTCGTCGGCGAGCAGGCGCGCGGCGTGGTCGAAGAACTCCTGGAAGTGCGGCTTGCCGACGTGCTCGAACATGCCCACCGACACGATGCGGTCGAAGGGACCCTGGACGTCGCGGTAGTCTCGGAGTTGGAACTTCACCCGGGCGGCGAGGCCCTGGCTGCGCGCCCGCCGCTCCGCCACCTCCAGCTGCTCGCGGCTGAGGGTGACGCCCAGCACCTCCAGCCCGGGCGCCGAGTGCGCCAGCGTCAGTCCGAGCCCGCCCCAGCCGCAGCCAATGTCGAGCAGCCGGCCGGCCTGACCCAGCCGCAGCTTGGACGCGATGTGGGCCTTCTTGGCCAGCTGCGCCGCCTCCAGCGTCATCTCCGGGGCGGTGAAGTAGGCGCAGGAATACTGCATGTCCGCGTCCAGGAAGCGGCTGTAGAGGTCGTGGGACAGGTCGTAATGGTGGGCCACGTTGCGGCGTGAGGCGGTGCGGTCGTTCATCTGGCGCAGCCGCCGCGTCAGCTCGCGCCCCATCCGGGCCAGCAGGGCGCGCGAAGGCTGCCAGAACCGGGGGTTGCGACCCACCAGCTCAAGGAGGCCGAAGATGTCGCCCTCCTCGAAGCTAAGCTCCCCGTCCATGAAGCACTCGCCGAGCTTGAGGTCGGGGTTGAGCGCGATCTTGAGCGCCGCGCCCTTCTGCAGGCGAACGGCGATGGAAGGTCCGCTGCCATCACCATAGGCGCGATGGCGGCCGTCGCCCTGGTGGACGCGAAGGTCACCGACCTGGACGGTCCGCTGCAGGTAGGCTTCGAGCACCTCTCCCCTCCGAAGACGCCCTCCGAACCGCCGCCATAATGGCCAAGCTGGACGGAAGGCGCCAGATCATAAG
>CAXUCS010000343.1:0-3380 GCA_964249365.1 uncultured Caulobacteraceae bacterium
GCCTTCCACTCCGCGTCACTGAGCGGAATGTGGTTCCAGACCCAACCCGACCGGCGAGGGCCGGCTCTGACGGCGCGGAAGGTTCCTTGCTCCGCCATGAACTCCAGGGCGTAGCGCAGGCGGTCGTAGGGGCTTTGGGTCTTGCAGCCCGGAACGAGCACGCTCTCCGCCTCCATGGCCCTCAGGAGCGTCTGCTTGGTCGCCGGCACCACCGAGCGGTCCAGCACCCGCTCCAGGATGGGCAGGTCGGCGTAGGCCTGACGCAGCCGGGGGTCGTGGTGCTCGATGCGGAAGGTGAACTTGAAACCCAAAGTCGCATCATCAAGCGGCGTTCCCGTCCGAGAACCCTGCTTGGGCATGGGATTGACGGGCAGATCGGCGAGATCGAGCAGCTCCGCCAAACGGCCGGTGACGGTGACCACCACGGGTCCGGCCCCGCGACCGTCCGCCTGCGTGTCGGGCGCGGGCGCGATCTCGACCTTGTCGACCATGGATCGGATGATCTCGCGCGCCCGGGTCGCCTCCTGGTCCTTGCCTTCGAGGTTCATACGCAGCTGATCCAGGGCAGCCGTCAGGCGCTCGATCACCGTGGTGGTATCCAGCGCAGGCCCGATGGCCCGAGGCGTCCAGGCGAGCTCCCTATCCAACTGCTCGTGCTCGGCGCCCAGCGCGTCGATGCGCTCGCGAATACGCTTTTTGACGAAGGCGCCGCCCTCGCGCTCAGCCTCTGCGAGCTGCGCCATCAGCGTGTCCAGCTGGGCCTCGATCTCCTGCTTGCGCACCATGGCACGCTCGCTCTTGCCGGCATGCGCCGCGAAGGCGCGCTCCGCTTCAGCGCGATACTCCGCCACGCTGGGTTCCAAAAGGTCCGGGTTGAACAGATGTGCTGCGATCTGGTCGACCACCGCCCCTTCCACGTCCTCCCTAGGGACGCGACGGCTGTTGTCGCACACCCCACGATGGTGGCGTCCTGTGCAGAAGAAGCGGCCGTTCATGATGGTCATGGGGTAGCCGCAGAGCTTGCACCACACCTTGCGGGTGAGGAGGTATTCCGGGTTCTTGTAAGTGTGGACGCGCCCAGTCTCGCCCCGTTCGAGGCGCATCTGAACCCGGTTGAATAGCTCCGAGTCGATGATCGCCAGCTCGGGATGATGGCTCACGACTCGGTCAGCAGCCGACGTCGCCGAGGTCTTGATCTTTCCCGCCTTGCGCTTGCGCTTGGTCCTGCGCCAGACAAATTCCCCGATACACATGCGGTTGCGGAGAACGCCCGTGCCAATATGTTTGGAGCCGGTGAGAGAGGAAGGGGTCCACAGCTTCCCCTTCGGACTTAGGATGCCCTCGCCGTTTAGACTATCGCAGATATCGAAGGTGCTGCATCCGGCATCGAATTCGCAGAAGATGCGATGGACGATCTTGGCATGTTCCTTGTGAACTTGACGCAAGCCGTTGATCGGTTTGCCACGTTCGTCGAGTTGACGAACCTTCGCATGGCCGTAGGTGATCGAGCCGCAGATGCGCCCGCTCTCCACCGCATGACGCTGGCCCCGCTTGGTCTTGAAGGTATTCTGCTTGACGTATTCGGCGTTCTGGATCGCCTTAAAACCTAGCTCCATGTCCGTCACCGGTCCGCCGCTGACGGTGCAGAAAACGACGTCCAGCTCGTCAAGGGTCTTGGCGAGTTGGTGGGTGTCGGCGGCGTCACGGCTGGCCCGGTCGACATCCTCCACCAGCAGGATGTCGAACTCGCTGCGATCCGCAGCGCCCATCATCTGATAGAAGCCATCGCGACCCACGAGCGTGGTGCCGCTACGCTCGGCGTCGAAGAATATGGCCACCACCACCCAGCCATGCCTTTCCGCGTACTCCCGGCAGAGCGCAATTTGGCCTTCAATCGAGCGGTAGTCCTGGTGCTTCGTGGAATAGCGGGCATAGATGGCGACCCGGCTGCCAGGAGGAGGAAGCGCCCTCATTCGGGCTCCTCCTGTTCTGCTGCGTTACCCGCATCGACGTGGTGCGAGACGACCACCCAACCTCGCTCCTGCGCATGCTTACGGCAAAGCCGCAGCTGCTCTTCAACCGAGCGTCGCTCCGGGCTCTCGCCCGGTCCCGGAAATCTGCTGTACCTACGATCAACCACGGGCTTCTCCTTTTCTATCAGAACCGTTATGGATTCTCATGAACCGTTATATGGTCCGCGACGACTGTGCGGGCCAGAAGGGAGATCGCGTGAAGAGAGGGACGGCGTTCTGGTCGAGCCAAGCCACAAGCCCCTCGAACTCTCCGTGGGAGAGCCGAGCGATCAATCGGCGTAGCGCGACCGCTTCAGCGCCGTCGCTGTCCGGGCTGACGATGGTCACAGTCGTGGCCCTAAATTCGCGCGCCAGGGCTACACAGGGCAGCAGCCCTGCGCCAACCTCGCCGATGTAGAGGGCGACTTTAGTCATCCAGCGATCTCACAACATCTGCACGAGCAGTCAGGCGCGCTTCCGTAAGTGCAAGCGGAAGCAGAATAATCGCCAGTTCGCCCGCTCCTCGGGACAACTGCGCCTCGGTGCGACGCCTGCGCTGGTGCGCAATCATCTCGGGCACGTTGCCCAGGCTGAAATCTTTCGGTATTGCTCTATCTCCTTGGATGCTCGGGGCACCGTCACCGTCCCGCCGGTGAACACCCCATAGCCTACTCTCAGCAGTCTGCAAGAAACAGACCGTTGTGCGCATAACGGTTTTAGATGGCTGCTGGCGAATTCGTGCGCAGGGAGACAATGGTGGATTGGCCGCTGAGCTATCGAGAGGCGCAGTTCACGCCCGCCGAGATCGTGACCTGCGCCGGCCTGTCTCACGCCTTGCAGCGGAGCTGGCGCGCGCAAGGGCTGCTGCCGCCTCGCACCACCGGTCACAAGCGGTTCAGCCCCGCCGAAGTGGCGGAAATCCGGGTCATGGTCACGCTGCGAGCCATCGGCCTGAGCCTGCGCGAGTGCCGTGAGGCGGCCGAGGCCGCCGCCCCGAGCGTCCTCTTCATCGCCCTGGCCAACTACGACCGGCTCTGCCTGGAGGTCGAAGCCGCGCCCGAACGGGCGCGGCGGTTCAAGGAGACCCTCGGCTGGGAGACGGACGAACGCTGCCAGCTTGTCATGTCCGGCGCGGGCGACGCCCGCACCACGTACGTCGCCGTCCGAGGCGGCGGTTACGAACTGCTGGCCGACCCGTCCGGTTTAGCGGCCAAGCACGTCGCGGAAGCCTTCGCCATGGTCGATCTGGAGGCTGTGGCGGAAGCCCTCGTCAAGGCTGCGCCGCGCCCACTGTTCACCCTCGTGGTGCCCAAGAGCTACATCTGACGGCAGGCGATCTGCGGCTCCTGACGCCAACATGGGGGTCAA
>CAXUCS010000344.1:0-3368 GCA_964249365.1 uncultured Caulobacteraceae bacterium
GCATCTTCATGCTGGAGCGCTTCTTCGGCGCGACCGTGACGATCTCCACCGGCCGCGTCGTTCCGGTGCGCCTGATCGGGGAACAGCACGTGGTGGAGGATTTGGGCTTCATCCCGAGCTTCGCGGATTGGGTGCGCTGCATCCGGCCCGAGCCGTGGATGGGCCGCGCCCAGCCGCTCCACCGCCAGGTCGATCCCTTCGCCGCGAACGCAGCCTGATCGAGCTTCCGAGGCCCGGCGCGCCCCGCGCCGGGCCTCGTCGTCTGCGGCGGCGACCCCGTCGATCCTCAAAGAGGAGGGGAGGGCAGGCCCGGGTAGATCACAGCCCGGAGGCCACGATGCCCACTCACGCCCATCATGCTGACGCCCTGGCGAAGGCGCTGACCGGCCCGAGCGACTCGACCCCCGTCACCCGCCTGGACGCCCTCCGCCGGCTTGAGGTCCTCCTGCGCACGCCCGCGGTGGCGGCGGCGCTGCGGAGCGAAGCGAACAGCCTTGCCGAAGCCGATTGGCTCCGCGTCGCCCTGGAGGTGCTGATCCTGGACGCGGACCCCGCGCTCGCCGCGTGGGAAGAGGCCAAGGCCGCGCCGCCTCAGCCTGTCGCCATCATCATCCAAGGCGGCGTCGTCCAGGACGTCTGCTCCGCCACCCCGCTTCCGCAGCTTCGCTTCGAGACGGTCGACTACGACGTCGACGTCGCGGACGAGTCCGAATGCGAGGCGGTCCGCTTCATCGACGGGACCCGCGTGGGGGCATGGCGCAGCCGCGAACCCGTCACCTCGCCCTCCGACATCGACTGGTCGGCGTTCGATGCCGACCCAACTTGAGCTGTTCGACCTGCCACCCGACCCGGACCGAGGGGGTGGGATGGTGGTGGCGCCCTGGCGCGGGCTGCGCGCGTGGCTGGCGGAGATCGACCGCCAGCTGGCGCTCATGCGCCCCAGCTCGGCGAGCTATGGTCGCTTCGACACGACCGCCCGTCTCCTCACGGTCGAGCGGCTTCGCTCGAGCAGCGACGCCGACGCCCTCCTTGAGGTCGCCGAGCGCCTCTCTTGGGCCCGCCGACGCATGGGTTTTCAGGTCCACGACCTGGACCGGGTGTGGTCCCGGACCGAGCTCGGCGTCCTTCTGTTGGAGGCCCGCAACCGGAGCCGGCTTCTCGCCTTGGGGCGTAGCGCGCCCAAGGCGAAGGGCCCTCAGCTGGATCCGCCCCGCCTCCCGGACACCCGTCTCGACCTGTTGATCCAGCGCCACCGCGATATGGCCGTGGTCGAGGCTCTTCGGGCGGAGCGGGCCCGACGGGGACGCCTGAGGCAGGAGGAGGGAGGGGAGGGCGAGCCCGGGCGCGCCTGAGCGGAGGGAACGTCCTGACGGCGGCGCGTGCGGAGATCGCCCCATGTCGACGTCACCCCAGAACCAGGCCGTCCTTCCGGGCCTGTTCAGTTCGCGGGCGCGAAGGGCCCACCTGGCCGAGATGACCTCGCGCGAAGCCGTGCGGTTCGGCGCCGAGGTCCTGATGCGGGCGCTGAACGCGATCGGCTACGACGCGTCCCACAGCCGGATCGACGAGGCGTTGACCAAGGACGTCCGCTTCCGCGTCGCGCTCTCCGTGGCCCTGCCGCTCTCCTTCAAGGGTGAGACGAACCGGCGCGAGGTCCTGATGGGTCTAGCCGGGCGCGCCGTGCGCGTCTCCCGGGAGCTCGGCGTCACCGGACCCGTGGGGCGGGCCGTCGAGGCGGCGCGCCTGCTCTGCATCGCGGTGCTGGAGCCGGGCGGCGGCGTGGAGGGCTACGTCGAGCGGGTGCTGGAGCTCGCGGTCGAAGCCGAGGTCCTCGCCGGGTGCCTGCACGGGCAGGACGCGGGCCTCGTCCGGGCCGAAGCCGAAGGTCGCGCGCTGGCGGCGGCTCAGCCCAAGACCCTGCACTGAACCCGGGCGGAAGGAGATTCTGCGATGGGTTGGCTCTTCATGCCGTCGCTCGGCGGCCACCGGGGTCCGCGCGAGTACCTGGACGACCAGTTTACCTACGAGCGTCAAGGGCGCTCTTCGAAGGTCTTGAGATCGGCGCTGGTGCGCATGCGCACCTACTACGCCGCGATGGAGGTTCTGGCGGACGGGAAAGAACGCGAAGTCTGGGCCTGCGTCTGCCTGGTCAAGTACAATCTCCGGGACAAGGAAGGATTTATCTTCGGGTACAAAGACATGGATGAGGGCATGGGGCCCTGCGAGAGGGAGTGTCCGGCCGCGATCCTGGACCTGCTCACCCCGACGGAGAACGATTACGCCCTGGAGTGGCGTAAGGCTTGCCGAGCCGCGCTGGCGGCGCGAGCAGCGAAGCCGAAGCTGAAGCACGGAGACCTGGTCACGTTCGCGTCGCCGATCCGCTTTGCCGACGGCCGTACCCATCAGGCCCTACGCGTGGACATCAACCCGCGCTTCAATCGCCGGGTCCGCTTCCGCGCCGTGGACGGGCTCGGCTTCTATCGCATCGGCGGGCTGAAGGCGCTCGACTACACCGTGGAGCGGGCCGTCGCGACAGAGAGCGAGGCGCGCTCCGTCGACCAGCGCAGGCTTCTGTGACGGACCTCTCCCAGCGCCGGGTCACGGGTCTACGCGCCGCGGGCCGCGCAGGTCGTGGCCGGTGAGGGACGAGCTGAGCCGGCGCTCGTCGTCCCGAGGGGTCTCCGGGGATCGTATCCGGGTGATCGTGGGGGCGGACATGAGCGTTGGGGCCGATCCGGCGTCGTCGCGGCGAGGCCAAGCCCCTGCCAGGCCGCGCCCTTGGCCTTCGACGGCTGAGGCCTGGGACGATGCGTCGGAACCGCCCGCACCTTCGTGCCTTGTCCACGGTTCTCCCCGGCGCAGATGACGCGAGCCCGTCTGGCCCTCCAGGCGGGCTTGTCGTTTGCCGCTGGGCGAGGCTGAGACGGTTTCGATCGAGCGAGCCGGACGCGGCGGTATCTCTGGATGTCAGCGGCGGGGGTTCGATCAAGCGACCGCAAGGCGGCGACGCTGAGGACCATGCCCGGGCGGCGCTGCGTGCTGGCGCCTCCGGTGACGCGGGTGGCTGCTGCGGAGCGGCGGGTCAGGCTTTCACGCCTTCGATGACCGACGTCCGATCGGATCGTCGGGCTCTGCAGACCTCCACATCTGGGGATGCGCGGGCAGCATATCGCATCCGAGGCCGGCGCCCGGGCGCGCAAGGCCGGCGCGGCGGCGCCTGGAGGCCCCAAGGGCTGCAGACGCTTCGGCGCGCAGCGACGGCCCTCGCGGCCTCGGCAGCCGCACGATGGACGGGCGGGCCGGGCTGCCCCGGGGCGGTGCGGCTCACAGACCCGCTCGCCCCCGGATGCAGCGGGAATGCACCTTAG
>CAXUCS010000345.1:0-3358 GCA_964249365.1 uncultured Caulobacteraceae bacterium
CTTGAATCATGCCCAGCGCACCCCCGGCAACCCTTTCTCAAACGGGCTCTAAGCCCGGAGGTCGCTATGCGCACCGTCAACATGCATGAGGCTAAGACGCACTTCTCCCGGCTGGTGGAGGCGGCTGCAGCTGGGGAAGAGGTGGTAATCGCCAAGGCGGGCCGTCCCGTCGCAAAGCTCACGCCGTTGGAGGCGCCGAAGCCGGACGTGTCACGCCGCTTCGGCTTCATGCCCGAGATCAAGGTTCCGGACGACTTCGACACCATGTTCGCCGATGAGATCGTCGAGATGTTCGAGGGCGGCGATTGAGGCTGTTGCTCGACACACACCTGCTGCTGTGGGCGGGGATGAAGAGGGAGCGGCTCTCCCCGCAGGCGCAGGTGATGATGGCCGACCCGGCGAACAGCCTGTTGTTTAGCGTGGTCAGCATCTGGGAGGTCGCGATCAAGGCGTCCCGGACCCAGCCGGACTTCGAGGCGGAGCCGCATCGTCTTCGCCGTGCGTTGACCGACGCAGGTTATGGCGAACTGCCCGTGACTGGCGAGCACGCCGAGCGGGTCGTTCTGCTGCCGCCCATCCACAAGGACCCGTTCGATCGCCTATTGGTCGCACAGGCCTGGGTCGAGGGCCTCGTCTTCCTGACCGCCCACGCCGGCCTTGCGGCCTATCCCGGCTCGATCCAGCGGGTCTAAGGCCGGCGCGGTTGCGCCTGCGCGGCGCCGCGGCTACATCCCGCCGACTTCCGCAATCCCCGACTTACCCAAGGAGCGCCAGCCCCCATGGCCGCCCAGTACATCTTTCAAATGCAGGGCCTGACCAAGGCCTACCCCGGCGGCAAGAAGGTGTTCGAGAACATCTGGCTGTCGTTCTATCCCGACGCCAAGATCGGCGTTGTGGGGGTGAACGGGTCGGGCAAGTCGACGCTCCTGAAGATACTGGCGGGACTCGACCGGGAGTTCAACGGCGAGGCGCGCGCCGCGGACGGCACCCGCATGGGCTACCTCCAGCAGGAGCCGCACCTCGACGAGCAGCTCGACGTCTTCCACAACGTGATCAGCGACTGCGCGGAGAAGAAGGTCTTCGACCGCTATAACGAGATCGCGCTGCAGATGGCGCATGACTACTCCGACGCGCTGATGGAGGCGATGAACACGCTCCAGGAGCGGATCGACGCCGAGGACCTCTGGGACATCGACTCCAAGATCGAGCAGGCCATGGACGCGCTGCGCTGCCCGCCGGCCGACTGGCCCGTCGACCAGCTCTCCGGCGGCGAGAAGCGCCGTGTGGCGCTGGCGCGCCTGCTCCTCTCCAAGCCCGACATGCTCCTCCTGGACGAGCCCACCAACCACCTGGACGCGGAGTCGGTGGCGTGGCTGCAGCACCACCTGGAGGCCTTTCCGGGCTGCGTGATCCTGGTCACCCACGACCGCTACTTCCTCGATCAGGTCACCAAGTGGACGCTGGAGCTCGACCGCGGCAAGGGGCTGCCGTTCGAGGGTAACTACTCAGGCTGGCTGGAGCAGAAGCAGAAGCGCGTCGTCCAGGAGCAGAGCGAGAGCGAGGCCCGCCAGCGCGCGCTGACCAAGGAACTGGAGTGGGTGCGCTCCTCGCCCAAGGCGCGCCAGTCCAAGTCCAAGGCGCGGCTGGCCGCCTATGACGACATGGTGCGCGAGCAGGAGAACAGCCGCGCCGCCCAGAGCCACGCCACCATCCAGATCCCGCCGGGTCCGCGCCTCGGCGCCCTGGTGCTGGAGGTGACGGGCATGAAGAAGAGCTTCGGCGACAAGGTGCTGTTCGACGACCTGAGCTTCCGCCTGCCGCCGAACGGGATCGTCGGCGTGATCGGGCCGAACGGGGCGGGCAAGTCCACCATGTTCAAGCTGATCACCGGCCAGGAACTGCCGGACGGCGGCGAGATCAAGCTCGGCGAAACGGTCAAGCTCGCCTATGTCGACCAGAGCCGCGACGCGCTCGACAGCAACAAGACCGTCTGGCAGGAGATCTCCGACGGGCTGGACATCATCACGGTCGGCCGGAAGGAGATCAACTCCCGCGCCTATGTCGGCGGCTTCAACTTCAAGGGCGGCGACCAGCAGAAGAAGGTCGGGTTGCTCTCCGGCGGGGAGCGCAACCGCGTGCACCTCGCCAAGACCTTGCGCTCGGGCGGAAACGTCATCCTGCTGGACGAGCCCACCAACGACCTGGACATCGAGACCCTGCAGGCGCTGGAGGAGGCGCTGGAAGAGTTCGCCGGCTGCGCCGTGGTGATCAGCCACGACCGCTGGTTCCTCGACCGGCTGGCCACCCACATCCTCGCCTTCGAGGGCGAGAGCCATGTGGAATGGTTCGAGGGCAACTTCGAAGCTTACGAGGAGGACAAGAAGCGCCGGCTGGGCGCGGACTCGCTGATCCCCAAGCGGCTCAAGTTCCAGAAGTTCGCCCGCTGACCACGCCAGCCCAGGTTGCGCTACAGCGCGATCACCTGCATACTCTCCGGAGGAACCAGGAAGAGCGCCGCGGCCCTTCCTGGCCCCTTCGTCAGGTCCTGATTGAGAGGTCTAGTCTCAGCCAGACCCAGCGAAGGTGGAGCTTGAAGCGTAGCTTCATGGCTCTCCTCCTTTGAGTAGCCCGCCGGCCAGTCCGGCGGGCGTTCTCTCTTCAGCGGGTCGCGTTCAAGCTGTCCACGAAGCTCCGCAGCTACAACTTGCGCCACGCATGCGTCGCCGCCCGGTGCAGGATGGCGTGGCGGCGGGCCAGCCGGTCGAGATCGTTGTCGTAGCCGCCGCCGATGACGCCCACCACCGGCGCGACGGCCAGGCAGGTCTCAAGCACATAGGCGTCGCGCGCCGCCAGGCCGGCGTCGCTGAGCGCCAGGCGGCCGAGCCGGTCGTCCACGTGCGGGTCGACGCCTGCGATGTAGAAGACGAGGTCGGGCGCGGTCCGGTCGAGCAGCGTCGGCAGGACGGCGCGCAGCTCCTCCAGGTAGGGCGCGTCGCCCGTGCCGTCGGCAAGGTCGATGTCGAGGTCGCTCGGTCCCCGCCGCACGGGATAATTCTTCGCCCCGTGCATCGAGAAGGTGAAGACGCGCGGCTCGCCCTCGAAGATGAAGGCGGTCCCGTCGCCCTGGTGCACGTCGAGGTCGACCACCAGCGCCCGCCCGATCTCGCCGGAGTCGAGCAGCGCCCGGCCGACGACGCCGACGTCGTTGAAGGTGCAGAAGCCCGCGCCGCCCTCGCGTTTCGCGTGATGGCTGCCGCCCGCGGTGTTGCAGGCGAGGCCGTGCTCCAGCGCGAGCCGGGCGGCGAGCAGCGTTCCGCCCACCGCCGCCTGGGCGCGGTCGGCTACGCCGCGGGTGACG
>CAXUCS010000346.1:0-3353 GCA_964249365.1 uncultured Caulobacteraceae bacterium
CCGGGCGCGGTTCACGCCGAAGCGGTCGCTCGGCGGCGCGGTGCGAGCGAAGTCGGTGCGCTCCTGCGCGCGCTTCCAGCCGGGGGAGCTGTAGCCGCCGCCGAAGGTCTGCAGGTCGTCGAAGCGGCTCTTGGCCTCCATCATGCCCGGTCCGCCGCCGTAGTAGCCAGTCTCGCTGGACGCCTCGACCGACGCCGGCGGCAGCTCGTCGACGAAGCGGGAGGGGAGCTGGCTGGTCCAACGGCCGTAGACCTGACGGTTGGCGGCGAACGACACGAACGCTTGGCTGCGCGCGCGGGTGACGCCGACGTAGGCGAGGCGGCGCTCCTCCTCCAGCCCCTTCTCCCCCTTCTCGTCCATGGAGCGCTGGGAGGGGAAGACGCCTTCCTCCCAGCCCGGCAGGAAGACCAGCGGGAACTCCAGCCCCTTGGCGGAGTGCAGCGTCATCACCTGCACGCTGTCGGAACCCGCGCCGCGGTCCAGGTCCATCACCAGGCTGACGTGCTCCAGGTAGGCGGTCAGGGTGTCGAACTGGGCCATGGACTGGACCAGCTCCTTCAGGTTGTCGAGCCGCCCTTGCGACTGCGCGGAGCGGTCGGCCCGCACCATGTCGGTGTAGCCGCTCTCCTCCAGCACCGTCTCCATCAGCTCGGGGTGGCGCACGTCGGCGGAGAGGCCGCGCCAGCGGTCCAGGTCGCGGATGAAGGTGGATAAAGCCGTGCGGGTGCGCGCCGGGAGCTCGTCGGTCGCGACCACGCCGCGGGCGGCCAGCGTGGCGCTGATCGCGTGGCGGCGTGCGACGCTCATCAGCTTCTGCACGCTGGTGTCGCCGATGCCGCGCTTGGGCTGGTTCACGATCCGCTCGAAGGCGAGGTCGTCGTCCTCCGAGATGATCAGGCGGAGATAGGCGTGGGCGTCCCTGATCTCCGCCCGCTCGAAGAAGCGCGGGCCGCCCACCACCGTGTAGGGGATCTGCAGGAGCACGAACCGCTCCTCGAAACTGCGCATCTGGAAGGAAGCGCGCACCAGCACGGCGATGTCGCGGTAGCGGCCGCCGCGCGTCTTCCAGCGCTCGATCTCGTCGGCGACCAGGCGCGCTTCCGCCTCGCCGTCCCAGACGCCGGACACGCGGACCTTCTCGCCACCCGTCGCTTCGGTCCACAGCATCTTGCCGAGCCGGCCCTTGTTGGTGGCGATCAGGCCGCTAGCCGCGGCGAGGATGTGCTCGGTGGAGCGATAGTTGCGCTCCAGCCGGACGACCTGCGCGCCCGGGAAGTCGCGCTCGAAGCGCAGGATGTTGTCCACCTCCGCGCCGCGCCAGCCGTAGATGGACTGGTCGTCGTCACCCACGCAGCAGACATTGCGCCGCCCCTGCGCGAGGAGCCGCAGCCAGAGGTATTGGGCGACGTTAGTGTCCTGGTACTCGTCTACCAGGATGTAGCGGAAGCGGCCTTGGAAATCCGCAAGCACGTCAGGGTGTTGGGTGAAGATCGTCAGGTTGTGCAGGAGGAGGTCGCCGAAGTCGCAGGCGTTCAGGGTTCGCAGCCGCTCCTGGTACTGCCGGTAGAGGAGGCCGCCCTTGCCGTTGGCGTAGGCGTCGCCTTCGCCGGGCGGGACCTGGTCCGGCCGCCAGCCCTTGTTCTTCCAGCCGTCGATCAGGCCTGACAGCGCGCGGGGCGGCCAGCGCTTGGGGTCGATGTTCTCCGCCTCGATCAGCTGCTTGAGCACCCGCTGCTGGTCGTCGTCGTCCAGGATGGCGAAGCTGGACTTCAGCCCCACCAGCTCGGCGTGGCGGCGTAGGATCTGGGCGGACACGGAGTGGAAGGTGCCGAGCCATCGCAGCCCCTCCGCCTGGCCGCCGATCAGGTGGCCGATCCTCTCGCGCATCTCGCGCGCCGCCTTGTTGGTGAAGGTGACGGCCAGCAGCTCCCACGGCCGCGCCGATCCTTGGTTCAGGATGTGGGCGAGGCGGGTGGTGAGCACGCGCGTCTTGCCCGTGCCGGCGCCCGCCAGCACCAGCACCGGCCCTTCCGTCGCCTCCACCGCTGCGCGCTGTTCGGGGTTCAGCCCGGCGAGGTAGTCGGGGGAGGGCGGGTCGACCCGGGCGAGGTCAGAGATGCGGGCGGCGGGTGTGGCTGAGTCCGGTTTCACCCGGCCGGTGTAGCACGCGTGCGGGCCGACTTAAGGCCCCAGACACCCTCGAGGAACCGGCGCGGTGAGCATCCGTTCCTCCGCACCACGACCGAACGGGAAGCCTGATGACCGAACCGCCGCCCAACCCGCGGGTCTCAAACAAAGTCTCCCCGCTCGCGGTGATCGTGGCCATCATCCTGGTCGGCATCGTGATCGTGGCGCTGGTCCGCCATCAGGGGACGCACACCTCCGCGACCGGCGAGAAGGTGCCGACCGCGACCACCAACTCGATCATGCCCGAGCAGTCCAGCGTGCCGAACGGCCCTGCGCCGCGCGCCAACACCAACGACTCGGTGGAAGCGACGCCGACCGGCAACGACGTGGGCAACCCGGGCGCGGGCGGGATCGGCAACAGCACGCGCTAGCCGCGCCGGTCCAGCGCCCAGGCCAGGACCGCCAGCCGGCAGGCGGAGGCGAGGGGTCGTCCGTCACGACCTTCGTCGATCGACCGGATGAGGGTGGAAAGGCTCCAGCCCCGCTCGACGGCGACCTGTTGCAGCGACCGCCAGAACTCCGCTTCCAGCGCGATGGAGGTGCCGTGGCCGCTGAGGGTCACCGATCGCTTCTGCAGATAGGCCATGGAAAGGAGCTTTGGCGACGGGCGCGCGCCGATGTAATCCTTCCCCCACGCAGTTCCAGGCCCGCTCGGCCTGACCGGGCGCTGGAGAGTTCATGACCGCGCCCGAACGCACAGCAAGGTTGGTGTCGCTGGCCACCGCCACCCCGCCCCACGTCCTCGTTCAGAAGGAGGCGGCGACCCTGGCGGCGGAGGTGTTCAAGGGCCAGGTCTTCCGCACCCCCGACCTCCTGTCGATCTTCGACAACACCGGCATCGTCACCCGCAAGGCGATCAGGCCGCTCTCTTGGTACGCCGAGCCGCACGACTGGCCCGAGCGCAACCTCGTCTACCTCGAAGGCGCGGAGCAGCTCTATGTGGAGGTGGCGCAGAAGGCCTTGGCCGCAGCCGGCATGAGCGCCGCCGATGTCGGCCAGCTCGTCACCGTCTCCTCTTCCGGCATCGCCACGCCCAGCCTGGAGGCGCGGGTCGCCGGACAGATGGGCTTTTCGCCCCACGCCCGGCGCACGCCGGTGTTCGGGCTCGGCTGTGGCGGGGGCGCCGCGGGGCTTGATCCATCGCGATCTCAAGCCGGGCAACCTCA
>CAXUCS010000347.1:0-3352 GCA_964249365.1 uncultured Caulobacteraceae bacterium
TGGGAAGCCTCCTCCTACGCCGCATCACCAACTGATCCATTCTCAAACGGACTCTGAGAAGGCGGCGCACGCGCTTGCTCGGCGACTGGCAGGGCAGCCATTGGCCAGCGCGGAGCAGTTTTTGGCGAAGTCGATGGTAGGCCTTAACGCTGTGCAGACCGCCACGGCCGATGTTGCAACTGGCGCATGCTGAGACAAGATTGTCACGCCTGTTAGACCCCCCAAATCGAACGGGTGTCAAATGCTCGACTGTTGCACTAACCGGCTTGCCCTCCCGCTCGTCCATGACGCCGCCACACCAGGCGCAGCGCCAATTTTGAGACTCCGCCAAGTTCCACCGGTGATTCCGTCGTGACCCCATCCGATCCCCTCCAACAGGCGCAGAAGGCCAGAGCGAAACGTCAATCTCGGACGTAAGCTGACCGGGCCGCTGGAGAAGTGAGGGACGCTTCCAGCACGACTGGCGAAAAGTTGACGACCGGTCAGATTGAGGTAGGCATCTTATCGGGTCCGGAGCCGATCAGCTTCCAGGTTTGTAGATGCTGAGAAGTCTTTCCCATTTTTCCACCAACCACGGGACCAAATTGGTCCCAAATAGAGGATTTTGTCGGCGTGGTGATGACTTGCGAAGTGGTTGGAGCGAGCGTCCGCTCGCTCGACCTGCCCTACTGCCCTAAGATCGCTACTTCTGTCACGACGTACACGGTGGCTGAGGTTGCGCACGCCCTGCGCGTTAGCCCGAGCACTGTCTACCGCTACAAGGATCGTGGGCTGAAGCTCATCCAAATCGGCGGTGAGGGCGGCCACACAGGCGTCCGTCACGAGGACTTGGTGGCCTATCTAGCGGCCTGTCCGGCGCTAAAGGCCCGGCGTCGCTCCACCGCCCGCGTTCTGCATTAGGTAGGCTCCCCATTCCTGCATGATCACGGTGCGCTCCCCGAGCGCCTGCCCCCGACGGTAGGCGCCTCGGGCGGCGTCACCCACCACGTGGCCGATAGATACCTCGCAGCCCTCCTCGCTGTAGGCTCGGCGCCTGACGCCATCCACCACGATCATCTTCTCGCCAGCCCAATCGCGGAAGGTAGGGCGAAAGCCGTGAACCGTGACGTCCAGGTCGGCGCGGTCGAGCACCCGCTCCATCGTGCCATTGCTGATCGGCTTGCCTTCGATCTCCCCTGGGAAAATCCAGGCCGCGGGATCGATCTCTCCAGCCCCGAACTGCGCGTCCTTGCACTTCTGGAGAACCGTCATCGCCGCGTCCGACAGCGGGATAGCGAAGTGATCGAATCCGTTCTCGCGCAGCACCTTGCGAATTTTGACCCGGTCCAGAGGGACGCGCCAGAGGCGGGCCTGCAGGTCGATCTCTCCCCACTTGGCGCCCGTCCCTTGCGCCGACCGCACCGCCGTCACCATGACAAATTGGAGGGCTAGCGGTCCGAAGCCGCGGCTGACGAGGAGCTTAGCGAAGAACGCTGCCGCCTCCTCGTAGGGGAGAGCGGCATGCGGGCCGTTCTTCCGTTTCACCTTCGGTGGAAGGATATGCTCCAGGTTGTTCCGCCAAGCGGCGGGATTGGGCGCAGGCCTTAGCTTCAGGGCAATGGCGGCGTCCATGACCTGTTCGATCCGCTCCTGTGCCGACTGCACCACAATAGGCTTGTTCGACCAAGCGGGCTTCAGGCAGGCCAGCACATCGTCCACTTGAATAGCGGCGAGAGGCCTGTCCCGGATCGGCGCAGCCCAGTTGCACATGGAGTTCTCCCACGAGGGCCGAGTCTTCGGGCTCTCCCAGCGCGAAGCCATTTCCTCGATGCGGCGGTCAGCGAACTCGCCGAACGTCGTAGTTGGGGTAAGAGGCGCTGGCGGCGGTGGCGCCTTGGCCGCCTTACGAGCGGCGATGGGGTCGATGCCCTTTCTGGCCAACTTTTTGGCTTCGGCCACTGCCTCGCGGGCATCGCCGAGGCCCACGTCCGGAGGACTACCGAGCCCCATCTCGCGCGGCTTGCCTTGGAGGCTGAAGATCAGAGACCAATTCCGTCCGCCGCCCTTGCTGACGACCAGATACAGCCCGTTGCCGTCGGGATGGCGTCCCGGCGGCTTGGACATAACCTGCTTAGCCTGAAGGCGGTTTGTCTGGGCGGCCATGCCACGCCCGTTAGCGTCTTATCACCCCCTCGATCAACCCCCAGGTTGGTCGCTTGTTACCCCCATTTCGGCCTGCTGAGGCCTGCATCGCATCACGACGCAAGAGTCAAAAAGGCTCTTTTATACAATGGATGAGGTTGGGTCTCTGCGACGGGGTGAGTAGCAGGAGAAAGCAGGTTCGACTCTCGCTGCCCGCTCCAGCGCCCGGCCTCTTGTCAGGCTTCACTCTCATCGGCTCTTGGAGCGTTCCGGCTGTAACGGTCGGGGCGGGCTGCATCTGGGGTCACGTGTACGACGCCGTGACCACGCGAGGGGGGCGCTACGTCCAGGGCGGCGGCTGCACCACGGTGGGCGTGGCGGGCCTGGTGCAGGGCGGCGGCTTCGGCAGCTTCTCCAAGCACTTCGGGCTGGCGGCGGCGAGCCTCCTGGAAGCGGAGGTGGTCACCGCCGACGGGGTGGTGCGCACCGTCAACGCCGAGCGGGAGCCTGACCTGTTCTGGGCGCTGAAGGGTGGCGGCGGCGGGACCTTCGGCGTGGTCACCCGCCTGACGCTGAAGACCCACGACCTGCCCTCGACCTTCGGCTTCGTGCACTGGTCGCTGCGGGCGACCTCCGACGCCGCCTTCCAGACCCTGCTGGCGCGCTTCATCGACCTGTACGCCGAGCGCCTCTTCAACCCGCACTGGGGCGAGCAGGCCAGCGCCAAGCCGGGAAACCGCTTCGAGACGATGATGCTCTTCCAGGGCCTGAACGAGGCCGAGGCGCGGGAGGCGTGGCAGCCGCTCGTGGACTTCTTGGCGGCGCATCCCGCTGACTACCAAGTGGAGGCCCCGCTGCTCGTCGGCGTTTTCCCCGCGCAACGCTTTTGGGACGAAGCGTACCTCGGCGCTAATCTTCCCGTGGTGCTCGAGGCCGACAGGCGCCCAGGCGCGCGCCCGGGCGATTGGTGGTGGGCCAGCAACACTGGGGAGGCGGGCGCCTTCTGGCACGGCTACCAGTCCGCCTGGTTGCCCGCAGCGCTTCTGCACGCCGATCAGCGCCGCGTGTTGGCGAAAGCGTGGTTCGACGCGAGCCGGCACTGGTCGACCACGCTGCACTTCAACAAGGGGCTGGCGGGCGCGCCCGCGAGGCGCGGGCCGCCTCCGCCGAAACGGCCATGAACCCGCAGGTGCTGGACGCTTTCGCCCTGGCGATCATCGCGATGGACGGA
>CAXUCS010000348.1:0-3347 GCA_964249365.1 uncultured Caulobacteraceae bacterium
GCCCAACGCCGGCTGGCTGGAGGCGGGGGGCGGCGCCTCGGCCTTCGTGGTCTCCGCCGACGGGCGCCGTGCGGACCGGCGCCCCGTCGGCGTCGGCCGGCGCAACCCCGAGCAGGTGGAGATCACCTCGGGGCTCCGTCCCGGCGAGCGCGTGGTCGTCTCCTCCTACGCCGGCTTCGACAAGATCAACCACCTCATCGTGCACTGACGAAGGGACCCGCCATGCTGACGCTGACCGACGTTCACCGTCTCTACCGCTCCGACGAGGTGGAGACGACCGCGCTTCGCAACATCGACCTCGCGATCGAGGAGGGCGAGTTCGTCGCCATCATGGGCCCCTCCGGCTGCGGCAAGTCCACGCTCCTGAACGTGCTCGGCACGATCGACCGACCGACCAGCGGCCGCTACCGTTTCCGCGACCAGGTGGTGAGCGACCTGGCGGAGGCCGAGCTCGCGCGGTTGCGGCGCGAGAACCTCGGCTTCGTGTTCCAGAGCTTCAACCTCATCGACGAGCTGACGATCGCGGAGAACGTCGAGCTCGGCCTCGTCTACCGCCGCTGGGGCCGCGGCGACCGCCGCGCGCGGGTGGAGGCGGCGATGGACAGGGTCGGCGTGGCCCACCGCGCCCGCCACTACCCCAACCAGCTCTCCGGCGGCCAGCAGCAGCGCGCGGCCATCGCCCGCGCGGTCGTGGGCCAGCCCTCCCTCATCCTCGCCGACGAGCCGACCGGCAACCTCGACACGGAGAACGGCGCGCAGGTGATGGACATCCTCTCCGCGCTGAACGCGGAGGGCGCCACGGTGATCATGGTCACCCACTCGCCGTCGCACGCCGACATGGCGCGCCGGCGCATCGACATGCTGGACGGCCGCATCGTCGTCTCCGCCCGCCGCGCGATCTGACGGGAAGGCGCAGGATGTTCGGCCACTACCTCGTCACCCTCTACCGCTCCCTGACCCGCCACCGCCTGTACGCGGCGCTGAACGTGTTCGGCCTGGCGGTCGGCATCGCGGTGTTCCTCGTGCTCTGGCTCGACGTGAAGTTCGAGACGGGGTTCGAGAAGTGGATACCGGATGCGGGGCAGATCTACGTCGTCAGCGGCCGCTATCTCGGCCAGATGTTCGGCCTGGGCGCCAGCGACACGTCCATGGGCGCGCTGCTCGACGAGCTGAAGGCCGACTATCCTCAGCTCATCGGCGCTCGCCTGACCCCGGATCACGTAACGGTGCTGCAGGGCGGCCGGGCCACCGCCGAGACCCTGGCCGAGACCGACCCAAGCTACTTCCAGGTCTTCGACCTGCCGCTCCTCTACGGCGAGCGCCTGCACGCCCTGGATCGCCCGGACGCCCTGGTGCTCACCCGAACCAAGGCGCTGCAGTATTTCGGCAGGACGGATGCACTGGGCGCGCCTCTGACGCTCACCGTGCAGGGCAAGTCTGAGCTGCACCGCGTGACCGGCGTCCTGGCCGACCCGCCCGCCTCTTCGGACCTCAAGCTGAAGATGTTGATCCCGCTCACGCCCCGCATCGTGGCCGCCAACGCGCCATACTGGGCTCACTGGGGCAGCTTCTCCGTCAGCACCTATCTGCGGTTCAGGTCATCGAGTCAGGCGGCGGCGCTGAACGGCGACATCGACCGCTTCACGGATCGGCACGGGCGGACCGACCTCGGCGCCCATCCGAGCCGCCAGCTGGAGCTGCGCGTCAACACGCTGCTCAGCCGCCATCTGCAGAAGCCGCGCGATCGGGCGATCGTCACCGGCCTTCTCGCGGTAGGCGTCCTGACGCTCCTCCTCGCCGCTGTGAACTATGTGAACCTGGCGACCGCGAGAGCCGGTCTGCGGGCCCGCGAGGTTGCGTTACGCAAGGTCATGGGCGCGACCCAGGCCGGCCTGATCGCTCAGTTCATGGCCGAAGCTTTGTTGAACGCCGTGATGGCGGCGGTGATCGGGCTCGCGTTGTGCGAGCTGAGCTTGCCGCTTCTGAACGCGGCGGGTGGCCTGAACCTCAAGCTTCACTATCTCGGGCGTGACGGTCTGGTCCCGATCCTCATCGTCACGACACTGGCGGTCGGCTGCGGGGCGGGCCTTTATCCCGCTTTGTTCCTGAGCCGCTTCCGACCCGCGGCCGTCCTCGCCTCGACCCGCACGCCGGGCGGCGGCCGGGCCGGGTCGCAGGTGCGGACGGGTTTGGTCGTGCTGCAGTTCGCCATCGCCATAGCCTTCACCGTCGCTACCCTCATCATCCTCGCGGAGACTCGCTTCCTGCGTTCCGCCGATCTCGGATTCCGCCGCTCGGGGCTGGTCTCGGTGACCTCCTTCGACGACACGGAGGTCACCGCCGGCCAGCGGCAGACGCTCCTCGCCATCTGGAAGACGCTTCCCGGCGTGCAGACGGTCACCAGCAGCGACATCGCGCCCGGCAACGACGACAGCACCAACACCACCAACACCCGTCAGCCGTTCCAACCTGAGCCTGGGCTCGCCCTGAACCAGGTCGCCACCGGCCCGGACTTTTTCACCACCTACAACGCGCATCTTCTTGCCGGGCGGGTGCTTGACCTTGCGCACGGTCAGGATCTCAAACCGGAGAAGGGCGCTGCCTACCGTCGCAACGTGGTCCTGAACGCACGCGCCGCCGAGGTCTTGGGCTTCTCCACCCCGGCAAGCGCTATCGGCAAGCCCCTGACCGGGGGGAACGGCGATACTGAAGTAGCTGGAGTTGTGGCCGATTTTCGGCTGCGTTCGCCGCATGATCCCGTGCCGCCCACCGTCTACAGGCTGACCAACGCTGACATAGACGGCGCGATCGCTTCCATTCGCTTCGCCGGCGTCAATCCGGCCGCTCTCATGGCCGCCCTGCGGAGAAGCTGGCGGTCGGTGGCACCGAATGCGCAGTTCGAAGGCTCCAGCGCCGAGGACAGCTTGGAGACCTATTACCGGCCGTCCGACACTAATGCCCGCCTCTTCACCCTCGGCGCCGTGCTCGCCGTCGCGATCGGGTGCGTCGGCCTCTACGGACTTGCCTCCTTCAACACCGCCCGGCGGGTGCGCGAGATCGGCATCCGCAAAACATTGGGCGCCTCCACCGCCGACGTGCTGCGGCTCCTGGTCGGCCAGCTGCTGCGGCCGGTGCTGTTGGCCAACCTCCTGGCCTGGCCGCTCGCCTGGCTCGCCATGCGGAGCTGGCTGGACGGGTTCGATCAGCGGATCGGGCTCAGCCCGCTCTACTTCCTAGGCGCCTCCGCCCTGATGCTGTGCGTCGCGCTCGCAACGGTGGTCGGACAGGCGCTGGCGGTGGCGCGGGCGGAGCCGGCCAAGGCGCTCCGCCATGAATAGCCGTTCCGC